>JBEQCC010000059.1:0-5043 GCA_041639455.1 Pelosinus sp.
CTTCTGCCTCACCGGCCACGGAAATCAAGGCAACCTCACTGCCTGTTGCTTTACTCACGACACCAATCTTTTCAGCTGTTACTTTCCATTCGCCATTAATAAATAAACCATATTCTTTCACCTTACTACCTCCTTAACACATTAGAAAATTTGGAATTTGGCCACACTACAGAAACGCTGAAACCCTTAATTCTTTTTTGCAAGCAAAACACGATGTCCTTTGCTCGTACAAAAGAGACTGAAAATCATGCTTCCTATACATGATCTTTCAGTCTCCATTGACTACCAATTCCTTACAGGAATTATATTGTTTTCCTTAGAATAACAGACTCTTACAGGTCAGTCAACCCAAAACCATTGTGATGTTTTCATAATAAATTCAACTATATTTGTGCATTTATCACACACGCAGGTTCAATCACCTATGATTTTCATAGTTCGTTGTCCTGAATCTATTATATTCATTCCGACAGAACTAAGCTGTTTGTCATGAACCATACTAATCAACTCTTTAATTAAATCTTTCGCTAAGGATGCGTTCATCAGATGATCCTGGGCATGAATCAATAATAAGCTCATTTCTTGTTTTTCTCCATTTGCTTCGGCTTGTAATAAATCAAATTGCATACTATGTGCTTTTTTTAATTCCTGGGTAGCCTTACCAAGACGCGCTGATGCTTCTGTATGTTTTCCCTCGCGAGCTAACGCTAGAGCTTCAAAGCAATAACTGCGTGCATTGCCTGCATGTAGAATGATGGTAAATACAATTTGCTCTTTGTCCACATTACACCTCTCAAAATCCCGTTACTTCCTCATTACTCCAAAGGCTTGATCCAGGATTTTATTCCCGTCTACAAGTCCGTAATGCACCCCATCAATAATGGCATACCCTTTATTTTTTGACATCGCTAACGCATAAATATATTTTTCTTTATAACGAATCTGCGGCGCAACCAGCACTACATCATAGCTGCTGATATACTTCTCTATTTCATCAACGGAGCAAGCGACAATCTTTAGGTCTTGAATATTACGTTTCTCTCCCTCTGTAAGCATTTTATCCACTAAGAGACCTGTCGACATGCCTGATGAACATACCAGTAAAATATTCATTTCGTCCTCCTTGTATTGCTTATTTTGCGTGTGCCTGCTTCTTCATCTGCGGCAAATCCACCTTAAAAAGCAATTTTACTCCTGGGGTAGCTGGGTACTCATTTGCTCTTGTTCTTCTTTCACCTTATTTTCATCCCATATTTTTAGAAAAGGATAATAAATAATACCGGAAATGATAAAATTTAATACTTGCAGTGCAGTTCCTTTCCAATCCCCCGTAACTAAGAAACCACTGACAAAGGCCGGGGTTGTCCAAGGCGCTAAGGCATAAGGCTTATCAACAAATCCTGAGGTCATAAATAAATAGGTTGTTATGATACATAGTAATGGAGCCACAATAAAAGGAATAATCATGACTGGATTCATTACAATTGGCATGCCAAAAATAATCGGTTCATTAATGTTGAAAACTCCTGGTAAAAGGGACGTTCTTCCCAATGCTTTTAATTGATTGGATTTTACTGTCGTAAACAATAATACTGCTAATGAAAGAGTGGTACCAGAGCCGCCGATTAAGATAAAGACATCAATAAATTGCTGGCAAATAATATTGGGAACCGCTTCACCAGCCATTTTTGCCACCGCATTTTGCTGTGTAAAGGCTAACCAAATCGGAGCCATAACCCCTGTTCCCACTAAAGCTTGTCCATGAATTCCAAAACACCATAACAGTTGAATGGCAAACACAGCGATTAACACGGCAGGCAATGTACCTCCAAGATGTAAGAGGGGAGCTGTAACCACTCGATTAATCACTTCCGGGATCGATCCTTCCCCTATTTTGGCTAGCATTACATTGATAATAAAGATACTGACTAAAATCACAACGCCAGGCAATAAGACTGCAAAAGAGCGCCCTACAGAGAGAGGGACACCTTCGGGCATTTTAATAATGATGTTCTTTTTAATCATGAAACGCTGAACTTCTACAACTAAAAGCCCGATAATCATGGCAACAAATAATCCTTTACTCCCCATTAATCCTGAATCAATATGCCCCTCCTTCGTGAAAGGCGAAGCAAGAATAAATGCAGAAACACTCAGCAATCCAGAAGAGAGAGCATCAATGGCGTAAGAAGCCGCCAAAGCATAGGCGATTGAAAAAGAGGCAACCAGTCCCATAATGCCAAAAGTAGCATTCACAACGGCCAATAAAGCAGTAACATAAGGATCTACCAATCTGGCAAGATAAGGTATGGGCGGAAATGCACAAATTAAAAAAGATGAGCCAATCAATAATAGGGGAACCGTCGAAGTAATCCCATCTCGTAAGGCTTGTAAATGTCGCTGCTCCGCAATGATTCTTACCACTGGAAGGAGATGTCTTTCGAGAAATTGAATGACTCTTTCCAACAAGTAACACTCCTTTTTATTCATTCTTGCCTTGTTTATCTTGCGTTTTTACTATTAGAGCACAGCCACACATTTTACTGCACCTACATGTAATGCATAAGATCCACGATATTGCAATATTCATTATCAGGCAATGTAACATGCAGCCTTTCTTCAATTGGCCGCAAAGCTGCTCCTACAATGGCGTGGCTCTTCTCATATTTATGCCAATCGACCCTTTTACAGCGATTAGAAGAACCAATCACTTCCCCTGACAATAATTTTTCAATTGCACAAGCAAGATGTAGAATCAAACCAATACTTGCATCTTCACTAATGATGAAGTTATGTTTTGCCAGCTCTAAATAAAACAGCGAGAAGACTTCCATGAATTCTTCGCCATCAAGGCTGGTATGTTCATTGATCACATTTTTCATAAAGGCTAACCGATCTAATGCAAAGGGCACTGTTAAGCCGTCTGGGACTTTCTCCATATCCGATTCCAAATCAACAGAATCACAGCTTGTGCTTTGCTCAAAACAACTAGCACAAGGAACCTCAAGAATCATATTAGGGAAAAGCTCTGATAATACAATGTCAAGCTTACCTTCCAGCAATTGTTTTGGGGAAAGATATTGCACCGTGCTATCTTGGGGTTTAATGCTGCTTACCACTGCTATTAAATTTTTCTCTCGTTTTATTTTCTTTACTTTTGCAGTGAAATCATTCATACTGGCAATTTCCAGGGGAATAATATCGATTTTTCTGTCTTTTCCCAATAGTAAACCTTCAATAATTTCCATTAATTTGATAGCAGTACCTTTACCCGTAATACAGGCTACAACGATCACGTCATCTTTAAAATAATTATTAAAATCCGAGGTGTTTCCGTATATACGACCAATATAGGGACTAAGATTGGTCACGGCATAATAGATGTCATCTAAAGGAACTCGCATTAAAGACTTTCGTACTGCTTCCAGCACCATTGGCGTACTAGCCATCTCTATGGTTTTTATGGGAATGGCTGTATTTTCATAAATCATATGGCCAAACATCACTAACGATCCCATGTCAACCAGCATGATGACACCTTGTCCTTCATTGTTGTCCTCTACCAGCTGCGTAATTTCCGCCAGGGCCGTTTCCGTCTTTTTCTCTAAAGGCATGTCATATCCCACTGCATGGCTTTCCCCTAATAGCCTATTGGCAACTTCCACCATAGAAGTAGCGGTACTAACGCCGTGCATGGCAACAATTACGCCAACCCTGCCAGGATATTCTTTGCCCACATATTCATCTAATACAATAAACATGGTAATAAAGCCAATTTCATCAAGAGGTATTTGTATATCAAAGCTATTCTTTAATAAAATGCTAAAATGCATGGCAGCCGCAAACTCTTTACTATAGGATTTCTGGATCTCTGCCAGATTGGGATTTGAAATTTCCTTCCCTTCCCGAATTCTTTCCAGTGTACTGGAGATATGTATCGACATACCAAATAAAATTTTATCATTAAATTTTTTGCCAATTTTATTACTAGCATACCTTAGAAACCTCTGGGTTATATCTACTACCTTTTTATCAACAATTTTATATAATGCTTCCAAATTGTCTTTGCGGAACTTGGCCATATACTGCTTAATATAGGTATCAATATCCAGTCCCATAATCAGCTGGATATTTTTCTCGCTCATTCCTTTCATTCTAAGGTTTTGAATTTTCTGCTCTAAAACTTCATAAATACTTATAGTATCTTTATATTTGACATTAATTTGCTTACCGTCTGTAACTTGAAAAATAATATCTTCTGTTAAACCAAGAATATCAAGGTCATCCCGATGTTCCTTGTATTTTACAAATCCCTTTAGAATATATTCGGGCAATTCCTCACTGCTGACCTTCAAATTTTCATCCTTATTTCCTACATAATCTAAAAAAGCTCTGGCGCAGCTAAGTTTAATATCACTCTTTAATTGTCCGATGTTATTGGGACAATCATATAGCAGAAAGGCTTTTAATGCATTTGGCGATACCCGGATGGGAACATGAATACATTGTACCTCTTGTTTAAAAAAGGTTTTAATTAATTCCCACCTTTCTCCTATCGTTCGTTCCCTAATAACTGGGAGTTTAATAATCATGGGAATACGCCGGGTAAAGGTCCTGAGCAAAGTAGAATCCGCATTTTCTGTGGTAGCACAGATAATGAGTATTTCTACCTTTCTATACTCCTCAACCTCTCCCATGCTGCGAAATAATCCTTTATCAATCAGATAGAACAGCATTTCCTGACCCTCTGGCGACAATCGATGAACCTCGTCCAAAAATAAAATACCGCCATTTGCTTTCTCTACTAAACCTACCCGATCCCGTTCTGCCCCTGTATAGCTTCCTTTCTTTGCTCCAAAAAGCTGAGCCAATAACAATTGGGGATTATGAGCATAATCGGCGCAATTAAAAGCAACGAAGGGAGCATTATCTTGTAACCGACCTATATCCTGGGCATAACGAAAAATAGTTTCGGCAAACATGGATTTACCAACACCAGTCTCCCCCAATAGTAAGGTATGCAGCCCTAATGGTGGATATCTC
>JBEQCC010000059.1:5053-6719 GCA_041639455.1 Pelosinus sp.
GCATCCTCTTCACCGGCTTCATTATCCGGAGTTTTATATAGCACTGGTTTACCTTCCAGTTTTTCTAACTTCCCTGCTTTTACCAACGCATTTAAGTCACCAGAAGCATTTGGTCTTAAAATACTAAGCTCCATGGCTACTTGGTCAGTAGAAACACCCGATACCATTCCATCTATACGATATTGTTCTTCACATAATGTTTTTACAACCATCAATACACTTTCAATTCGTTTCATTCCTACCTCCAGCCTTTCACTAATTGAAATTTTATTTTATGTTGAATGTATTTATATGATTAGCTAAGGGCTACATTCGACGAGTAAGGACAGCTACGATCTGGACAATATTATAATTTATCTAAATATTTCCACTTTACTTCGTGATTTTCTGTGAGAAATCCTGCAACTCAATGGTATGGCATCCTATCCATATTGAAACATACATTATGATTTTACATATTGTGCAAGTCTTTTATAAATAATTTCAAAACCATGTTGAATCTCATGAATCTTTGCGCGGGAAATACGTAAGCATAAATCGGATCATATTTATGATCTAAGAAAATATCGGCTGCAGTAGTCATCTTCCACAATGTATACATCATACTTATCAACCAAGGCTGCAATCGCTTTTCTCTGTCTGGTACCGTATGCGGTTTCTAATGGATTATGATTGCAGGGTACAGTATAAAAAAATTTAATTTTCTCTGTCTTAAAAAGAGTTTTAAGTTCATCTAAATCAACACCCTGTCCCAACCTTATATTTTCTTCCAGATTTTTTGTAATGATTTAATAAATACCCTTCATTATAACCTCCAAACTGTACTGGTACAGTTGCCTCCAATACTGATTGCAGCACCTTTGGTATGGGGATATGATTAATAATAAGAAATATATTCAATTGGTAGGAGGGAATCTTGATGAGCGGATTAAAAATTGTGACTATTGGCGGTGGTTCCAGTTATACACCAGAGATTGTTGAAGGCTTTATTAAACGATATGAGGAATTGCCGGTTCGAGAGCTCTGGCTGGTGGATATTGAAGCTGGCAAGGAGAAATTAGAAATTATCGGCAATCTCGCTAAAAGAATGGTAAAGAAAGCCGGAGTACCGATTGCCATCTACACGACTTTGAACCGAAGAGAAGCGCTGCCAAATGCAGACTTTGTCACCACCCAGTTTCGAGTAGGGTCGTTAGATGCCCGAATAAAAGATGAAAGAATTCCGCTGCGTCATGGTTATATCGGACAAGAAACCAATGGAGCCGGCGGAATGTTCAAGGCACTGCGAACCATTCCTGTCATGCTGGAAATTGACCAGGACATAGCAGAATTGTGTCCTGATGCTTGGCTCATTAATTTTACGAATCCTTCCGGAATCGTAACAGAGGGAGTACTTCGCTATGGCAAAACAAAAAAAATTATCGGCTTATGCAATGTACCTATCGGAATGGAAATGGGCGTGGCGAAACTCTTTGATGTTGACAGCAATCGAATCCGAATTGATTTTGCTGGTTTGAATCATATGGTATTTGGTTTGTCTGCCTATATGGATGGCAACGACATTACGAAATCTGTCATTGACAAAATTGCTGACGGCAAAATGGAAAGCACAGTCAAGAATATTATGAATATTGATTGGGTTCCAGAATTTGCAGCTGGTCTATCG
>JBEQCC010000060.1:0-9035 GCA_041639455.1 Pelosinus sp.
CTTTCAGGGCTTTTTTTATTTTTTGTACAAACTAAAAAGCCAAAGGAGGGCTCTATGGATTTATTAAAAAAAAGGATTCAGTCTGACGGACAAGTTTTAAACGACTCCTTACTCAAAGTTGACTCCTTTTTAAACCAACAAATTGACCCTCAGCTTATGCTGAAAATGGGAGAGGAGTTTGCTAAACGCTTTAGTGGAGAATTGATTACAAAAATATTGACGATTGAATCCTCGGGAATCGCCGTATCCGTAATGGCAGGAATCATCCTTAATGTTCCCGACATTTTCGCCAGAAAGAAAACATCAGCGATTTCCAATGATGCCTTATACTGTACCACGGTCTATTCCTTTACAAAACGCGAGACTAACAACATTATTGTCTCTAAAAAATTTCTGCAAGAAGACGATCATGTACTTATCATCGATGACTTCCTAGCCAATGGAGAAGCTGCCACAGGTTTAGCATCTATTGTAAAGCAAGCAAATGCAAAAGTAACAGGAATAGGCATTGTAATCGAAAAATCATTCCAGCCTGGTGCTCAAAAGTTACTGCAAGCTGGGCATCGTGTAGAATCGTTAGCTCGAATCGCTTCCTTTTCAAATGGACAAGTCAATTTTCTATAATCAGTATCACTAGGAGGATTATGTATGAAAAACTCTGCTGGGAAAACATATTTGCTTGGCACTCAGCATGTGCTTGCCATGTATGCTGGTGCAATTATCGTTCCCCTTATTGTTGGCGGCGCTCTTAAATTAAACTTTGAACAAATGGGTTATATTATTGCAGCTGATTTACTAACTTCGGGTCTTGCCACTTTGCTGCAGGCATGGCGAAATTCTTACTCTGGAATTGGTTTGCCGGTTGTACTTGGTTGTACCTTTACAGCGGTCTTCCCCATGATTAGTATTGGAAGCCAGTATGGTATGACAGCCATGTATGGCTCCATCATATGCTCAGGTCTTTTCGTCGTACTCATCGCAAATTACTTTTCAAAACTGGTTACGTTCTTCCCGCCTGTTGTGACAGGTTCTGTCGTTACAATTATCGGCATCACATTGGTTCCAGTCGCCATTAACAATGTGGCCGGCGGCGTAGGAAGTGCCGATTTTGGTTCCTTATCCAACTTTGCTCTAGCTTTTGGCGTGCTATTATTTATCATATTATTAAATCGCTTCACCACGGGATTTATCCGTTCTATTTCTGTCTTACTGGGCTTAATTGCCGGAACCATTGTCGCTGCAATTATGGGCAATGTTTCCTTCGACAGTGTTGCCCAAGCCTCATGGTTTAATATGATCACTCCTTTTTATTTTGGAATGCCCACTTTTGAACCAAGTGCAATTATCACCATGATTGTTGTTGCAATTGTCAGCATGATTGAATCGACAGGAGTTTTCATGGCACTGGGTGAGATTTGCGGCAAGAAAATAACAGAAACCGATCTGACTCTCGGCTATCGAGCCGAAGGAATTGCTGTAATCCTGGGAGGTATTTTCAATTCTTTCCCTTATACAACATTCTCCCAAAATGTCGGCCTCGTACAGCTTTCCCATTCTAAGAAGACTAATATAACGATTGTTGCTGGCTTTATGCTCATCTTTTTAGGGCTGATACCTAAGTTCGCAGCATTAGCTATGATTATTCCAAATTCAGTACTGGGCGGAGCCATGATTGCCATGTTTGGAATCGTCGTTGCCTCAGGAATTAAAATGCTCAGTAAAGTTGATTTCGCCAGCAATGAAAATCTATTGGTTATTGCCTGTTCTGTTGCTTTAGGTTTAGGAGTCACTGTCGTACCCAATCTCTTTGTTAAATTCCCGCCACTGCTAAAAATGTTCTTTGAAAATGGAATTGTAACCGGTGCGTTAACTGCTGTTATTTTAAACATCATCCTGAATATGGGGCAAAGAAAGCTGCCGACGGCCCCTAAGGTTTAATCATTACTATAATAAATTGCCGAAAAGTCAGTAAGCCCGGAAGTCCTCTGTAAAAGAAACTTCCGGGTTATTTTTCTGCTAACTATCATGATTTATTTTTCAAATACACCTTTTTTAACTGCCTGCTGCTCCTTGACCATACAGCATCCTTTGGCAAATACATGACGAATCATCAGCGTTTTATCAAGTACTACAATATCCGCATCATATCCTTTTGCTATCATACCTTTCTTAGGTAATTTTAAAGATTGGGCCGGATTGATAGTTATTAATTTGATTGCATCCTCTAAAGGCAATATTCCTGCCTCAACAATATTACGAACAGCCTGATGCAAACTGCGTGGTGATGCTGCCATCAAGCCAGTCAATTCACGATTTTTATTGAAAACGGGCAAGCTGCCGTTACCATCTGAGCTCATAGTCACCTTCTCCAAAGGCACTTCGGCTGCAACACACATTTTTACTGCTTCAGGCGGCTGTATACGTCCAGGAGATACCGTTGCACTGCTGGTTGTTATGTCTATCATACCGCCAGCTTTTGCAAATCGTATCCCCTCCATAAATAATTCCTTATTTTTATTGAAATGTGTAGGAGTAAATTGAGTAATCGGCAAGTCTGTTTTCGCTATTATGTCGAATACCCAATCCAGCTTTCCCTTCCCATCTCCCAGATGAATATGCAATACTCCCGCTTTACCAGACAGCATCCCACCGACTCGCGCCTGGGCTGCTAATTGTGCAAAATCTTCTTTTGATGGTTGGGAAGAACGATGATCAGACATTGCTACTTCACCCACACCAATAACTTTATCAATAAGAATAATATCAGAACGTACACTGCCTGTAATTGTGGGAACCGGGACATCATAAGCCCCCGTATATATCCAGGAAGAAATCCCTTCTTCTTCTAATCCTTTAGCTTTCGCCAGTAAAGACTCCATATGTCTTGTCACACTATCCGTTCCCAAGGTCCCAACCACTGTAGTAATCCCAGCAGTGGTAAGCTCACTCAGCATCACCTCTGGAGTTCTGGTGGAAAATCCGCCTTCTCCTCCGCCACCAATCAAATGAACATGTTGATCAACAAAGCCGGGGACGACAAGACACCCCGTCACATCATAAACCTCTGTGTCTCCATAATCAGGAACTGCATCAATGGTATCAGCAATCAGAGCAATCGTATCTCCAGCCAGCAAAATATCTTTCATGCCCATATCCTGCGGTGCATAGATATGCCCGTTCTTTAAAATTTTAAACATATGAAATCCTCCTTAACTCTCTCTTTTCATGACACTATTATTTTATTAACAAAAAAGTGGCAATAAGATTTACAATCATGGCTCCTGCCATAGGAATCGCCGTACGTTTAACCACATCAAATGGAGATACTTTGGCAATACCTGAAACGGCTACAATAACAGCTGTTATCGGCGAAACACTACGGGCAATACTTGCTGCAAATTGCATAGGCAGCAGCATTTGCACTGCATTTAATGACATTTTTGCAGCAACGGTTGGAGCCAGGGCAGCAAAGGCAAAAAATGGTGCATTGCCGGATCCCATAAGTATAGCAGAACCAGCAATAATCGCGGTCATTACAACGATCATGGCAGTACCCCCAAGCCCTGAGGATTGTGCAAATACGATGAGAGTATCAATTGCTCCGATTTTTATTAACCCTTCGGCAAAAGCCTGGCCAGCAACAATTAAGGTTATGACTGTAGCAAATTGCACTCCCATGCCATCAAAGAACACCTGAATACTGGAAAATATTTTTTTAGCATCTCTATAACGAATATACTCAAATAACATACTGATCGATATGCTAATCAGCATCGCTGTAATAACATCCATCTTAATCGTTGCGATGCCTATTTTGCTGAACGTCAGTATCAATCCCAGGGGAATAATCGGCAATATAGCGTAAATAAGTGGCGGATATGTATCATCTTTGCTTGGATCCGCTACTACTAATTCACTTTTTTCTACAACATGACCAGACTTTTTATCAAACCATTGCTGCACTAGATAGTGCAATACAGCTACTATAACGACAACACATATCCCTACTGGAATCTGATAATTGGTAAAGTAGGTTGCAACATCTATGCCGGCATTTTTTGCTGACAGCACACTATTGCCAGATGCCGGACCAATATCAAGAGACTGGGTAGTGCCAATAGCCGCTACTGCACTTAACTTGCTTACTCCCAGACTGATAAGAATGGGATAAACGGTAACCATCAGCAACACTCCCAGTCCCGAGGCACTTGGAATAAATAAAGCCAGAAATTGGCCTAGAACATAGGTAGCACTTAATACTAAGTAAGGAGCATGTATTTTACTTAACGGCTTAACAGCTAATTTTACAAGTACTTTACTGGCGCCAATTTCCTCCATGTAACGTGCAAAACCAGCAACTGCCATAATCATTAGACCCAAACTGGCAGTTGTACTGCTGAAAGTATTTTTAATAAATTCATATATATCAAACCATGGCAGCCCAGTACTGCTCTTCGCTGGCAAGATTTGACCAGTTCCTAATACAATAGCTCCAGCCATTAGCACGATTCCGCCTAACAACAAGACCGTTTGTGCTTTGTAATTTTTAAAAACCAAATAACCAACAATAATAGTCACTATTAATGTAAATAAAAGTGCCATAAATATAAATAACCTCCTAATGCATAATCACGAGAGATAAAGAATCACTTGAATCATAATTCTTCATCTTTGCCAGTACTTTTAAATCACGCTGCATCTCTTTAATTAAATTTAAACTGCCAATTATCCCGAAAAGTATATACTAGCCAATCTTTTAGTCCAAAGCATCTGCCTCCTTTCGATTATCTGCTATTGAACTTATGCAATATTCATACCAACTGCAAACTATACCGCAACCTCCTCAGTCTTAGCAGTATTACATAAAGGAATTAGGCTATGAATGTAGAAAGGGAATGGGATAGAACATGTCCATTCCCTTTAATAATCCCATTAATAATAATTGACTAGGAGGTATACATGAAAAGTCTGGCTATCGTTACTCAGGGGAAAAACACTTGCTTGGCGCTACAAGAACAACTCAAAAATTTATTGGGGAATCGGGTAAGCATTCTAGGCTATTATGTGGATGGAAACATCGCTGATAATATTAGTGCGGACGTTGTGGTGGTTTCAGGTAAACATTCCTTTAAAGAGGCGCTGCCTCGAATTAACCCTAAGTGTCCGATCATTCTAGCAAGACGTGCCATTAATTATCATGAGGTAGATCAATTATTCGATTTACCTGCCAACACCGATGTTCTGCTTGTTAACGATCTCTTCTCTTCTGCTCAAGAGACCATCGCATTACTGATTGCTTTAGGTATCGATCATATAAAATATCATCCTTACGCTCCCGGATTGAAGGATTATCCCCGCCTGAAAATAGCGATTACACCGGGTGAAGTCGATTTAATACCGCCATGTGCCGAACAAATCATAAATATTAAAACTAGAGTTATCGATATAACCACTCTAACTGAAATTCTTCAGAAATTATCCATTTTAGATGATAAGGCAAATTATCTCTCTGCAAACTATTTGCAAGATATTATAGGATTGATAAAAAAGAGCAAAGGCAGCACAAACACAAGCAATAAAATAAAAAATCAACTGCAAACAATTATTAACACCGTACACGACGGAATCATTGCAGTTGATAATGAGAAACGTATCTCTGTATTTAATCCGGTAGCAGAAACTTTATTGGGTTTGAAGGCTATAGAAGTTGTCGGAAGTACGATTGACCAATTACCTGGCTGCAAAGCTCTACCGCTGAACAGTGAAAATGAAACCTTTGTTAAGATAAACAATCACCATGTAATAGTGAATGTTTCAAAAATTCACGAAGAAGATACCGAATTGGGTACTGTATATTCTTTTAAAGATATTTCAGAAATCCAAAGACTAGAAGAAGAACTCAGACGCAAATTAGTAAGTCAGCTTCACGTTGCACGTTATACTTTTGCCCATATTCAAGGAAAAAGCCAGGAAATAAAACATACCTTAGAGCTGGCGCGCAAAATGGCCGTATCTGATGCTCCCATCCTGATTCTAGGAGAAAGCGGCACAGGAAAAGAGCTTTTAGCCCAAAGCATTCACAATGCTTCACCACGAAAAAATGGTCCGTTTGTCGCAGTAAATTTTGCAGCAATGACGGAAACTTTGTTAGAAAGCGAACTGTTTGGTTATGAGGAAGGTTCCTTTACCGGTGCCCGTAAAGGTGGATCCGCCGGCCTATTTGAACAAGCCCATAAAGGAACCATTTTTTTAGATGAAGTAGGTGATGCACCTTTGGCCTTTCAGGTCAAGCTGTTAAGAGTACTCCAAGAAAAGCAAGTCCGTCGTATCGGTGGAACGCGAATTATTCCGATTGATGTTAGAGTCATTACCGCTACCAACAGGGATTTAAAAAAGCTAATTACAAAAAATATCTTTCGTCAAGATTTATATTATCGTTTAAATGTATTACCCATAAAGATGCCATCATTAAAAGACAGAAAGGCAGATATTCTTCTATTGGCGGAAACGTTCTACGAAGTTCATTGCTGTCGGCAGGAAAATGCAATTCCGTCTGACATGTATTTTAGGCTTATTGCTTCCCATTTTTTTTCATATGACTGGCCCGGGAACATTAGAGAACTGCAAAATGTAATTGAATATCTTGTTACTATTTCTCCCGCTCATCCTCCCTTGCCCGATATGCTGTCCGAAGA
The DNA here is from genome assembly GCA_041639455.1 of Pelosinus sp. Lineage (GTDB taxonomy): Bacteria > Bacillota > Negativicutes > DSM-13327 > DSM-13327 > Pelosinus. Next base: position 6,696 of record JBEQCC010000060.1, read on the forward strand.
ACTGCACTCAGATAGGATCAACGTTCATGGGAATGGCGATCGTGACATCCATTCCCGAATTCTCGCCACAATAGCTAAATATAATGAAAAGGAAACCCCCGTGGGCCGAAGATCATTGGCCGCAGCGTTAGCATTGCCAGAGAGTGTGGTAAGAAAGTCACTAACCTATCTACAGCAGGAAGGATTCATTCAGGTCACTAAAGGGAGGAAAGGGCTGTTAGTTTCTAAACCCTAGAGTGGAAGTTACGTTTTGTAATTGCGTCTTTAGTATTTACCCTCATTCTACTGCTTAAAAAGGGAACTAGCTGCATTGATAAAAGGGATCTACCTCAGTTCTTCCTGCTTGGCTTTTTTGCTATTACTTCATTTTTCTATATTCATTATACAGGTTTGCAATATACAACCAGTACAAATGCTGGTCTTATCATGGTAGCAGGAGATTTATCACTCTTATAATTATTTGATGCACTCTATTTTGTACTATCTGCTTACTAAAATAAATCTTTTCCGTTTGACTCAATCACCTTTTTATACCAGTCAGCAGATTTCTTTTTGCTTCTCGTATACGTTCCATTCCCCATATCATCTAAATCTACATAAATGAATCCATAGCGCTTGCTCATCTGGCAAGTAGACATGCTAACCATATCAATACATCCCCAAGGGGTATATCCCATGACATCTACGCCTTCCTCAATAGCATCTGCAATCGCCTGAATATGATCTCTAAAATATTCAATACGATAATCATCTAAGATACTGCCATCTTCTTCTACTTTATCATTATAGCCTAAGCCGTTTTCTACAATAAAAAGCGGTTTATGATAGCGGTCGCACATTTCAATCAAGGAATATTGCAACCCCTTAGGATCAATCTGCCAACCCCATTCTGTAATATCCAAATATGGATTTTTTACGCCAGTTGCCAGATTGCCATTCACCTTTTCTTTTTTATCTGCATCAATACTGGCTACCATGGACATATAATAACTAAAAGATACAAAATCCACCGGATAGCATTTTATAATCTCTTCATCGCCAGGTTCCATTTTGATATTAATCTTTTTACGTCTCCACTCATTCTTTGCATATTGTGGATATTCACCAAATACCTGTACATCACCAAAAAAATAGTTTTCGCGATTTGTCTTTAACGCAAGCATACAATTGTCAGGATGACAATTCTCCGGATAGTTCAACGTTCTTGTCATCATGCATCCCATTTGTGCTTTAGGCATAATTTGATGAAGATACTTTGTCGCCAAAGCACTTGCTACAAACTGATGGTGCAACGCCTGATAAATAACTTCTTCTTGCTTTTCTGCGGGATAATTCTCCGTTACAATTCCAGTTGTAGTAAACGGATGGCGAAAAGCACTGTCAATCTCATTGAATGTCAACCAGTAGTTAACAAATCCTTTGTACCGTTCAAACACAACTTTACAAAATTTCAGAAACATATCTACAACCGGTCGCTGATACCACCCCTCATATTCAGTACTTAAATACAACGGCATTTCATAATGATGAAGCGTTACCAAAGGCTCAATTTTTCTCTTTTTCATTTCACGAAATAAATCTTCATAGAAGAGCAGGCCTTTTTCATTCGGAGCCTGTTCGATTCCCTTGGGAAAGATTCTTGTCCATTGAATTGATACCCGCAGAACCTTAAATCCCATCTCCGCAAATAAATCTAAATCCTCTTTATAGCGATGATAGAAATCAATACCATGCCGTTTCCCATATTTAGCGATATCATCGCTCTCCATGGCACGGCGGATATCTTCATTTGTAATACCATGCTGTGCCTTATAGTCTTTCGGATCTAGATTAGCCTTATAGGTACTGCAGTCAGCTACCGACATGCCTTTCCCATCTACATTCCATGCTCCTTCACACTGATTAGCAGCAGTTGCGCCGCCCCAAAGAAATCCTTCTGGAAATTTGTTCATAGTTATTCCTCCTTCAACTTAACTTTTAACACTTCAGACATCGTTGTTACTTCCCCATAAGCTGCTATATGCATCGATTCTATCTGACTCATATTTGTTATGCACATCATGGTTGTGATATCATATCCAGCTGCAATGATGAAATCTTTATTAAATTCGACCAGTTTTTGTCCAGTTTCTACGGTGTCCCCTTGCTGCACGAGGACCTTAAAGCCTTTTCCTTCCAGGTCAACTGTATTAATGCCAACATGCATCAGAACCTCCACTCCATCTGCAGTTCTCACGCCAATCGCATGCCCAGTAGGGAATATGGCTTCAACTATACCTGCCATCGGCGCAAACAAGGCTCCTTCTTCTGGAAGGAAGGCAATCCCATCACCCAGAGATT
>JBEQCC010000061.1:0-533 GCA_041639455.1 Pelosinus sp.
TTTCCTTTTGGAGCAACTCAAAGTATTTTCATGGTATTTTCATGATTTACGGTACCGACTTCGTCGGCATGGGGGTCTTTGTGGTTCAAACGGTTTTTTTGTGTCCTTCTTCTGCGATTGGAAATGAAACCGAATATATGATATAGTTTTCTATACCACTATGTCAGTAGCGTCAGGAGGGATTGTTATCGATAGCCAAGACCAATCAAAAGATATCAGCAGAATGGTGCAAAAAGATAAAGTCGAGCAGGCTTTATTAGTGGGGCTGCATGGAGCACCTGAATTAAAATATGATGAAAAGGTACAGTACTTGGGGGAATTTAGAGAACGAATCATAAAGAAATTAACCACAGAGCAAGTACGAGAAAAGGGGATTTATCCAGAAATCCTTCAGGCTCTTAAGGACCCAAGAGCGGACAAGCTGATCATCAACGGAAACGTAGACTATCGGGTTACTGAAAAATATAAATCCTTGGCAGTGCGCTGCAAGAAAATAAGTACTGTGCGCAGCGACCCCAGTTTCCAGGGGGATA
>JBEQCC010000061.1:543-3332 GCA_041639455.1 Pelosinus sp.
AGGCTGTAGATATACAGGATATTGAAGTCGAAGACAGGAGCAGCCGATTAAGTCGTTTGGGAATACCGCCAGCAATCATTGCAGCAGCTGGGCAAAAAATATGTAAGGATTGTATGGAGCAGATCGCCAAAGCAGATGAGAATGAAACAATCAATTACCGGCAGTTGACATGGATAGACCGCTTAACTGGTGACACCTGCCCAGGGCATAAATAAGATAAGTACTATAGAAATAAAACTTTTCGCGATTTTGCGGAGAGTTTTATTTCTATTAGATCCGTTATTTTTTTCACAAAAAGGATTGTTTTTGTATTAAGGGTACGATATACTAGCAATATACATAAACTGAAAAATCAGAAAAGGCGGGGATGTACATGTGGGGAAAAGAAATTGATTTAGCACAAATTGTTGAAATTCGTACTAAAACAACCGTATATTTTGGTATTGGTGCCATTACTAAAATGACCGACATTGCAAAAACTTTATCTGAAAAAGGAATTAGTAAGGTGGTCGTAGTTACTGGCAGGGGATCTCACATCAAATCTGGTGCTTGGGAGCATGTGAAAAAAGCATTGGATGCCGTCAATATCCTGCCAGTGCTGTATAGTAAAGTCACATCCAATCCAACCGTTGATCAAGTTGATGAAGCGGCAAGTGCAGCACTGGAATTTGGAGCACAAGCTGTTATCGCCATTGGTGGCGGCAGCCCCATTGACGCAGGAAAGAGTGTGGCTGCTTTAGTAGCCAATCCAGGTAAAACTGCACGAGAGCTGTATGAATATACTTTCTTACCAGAAAAGGCAGTACCGATTATTGCCATTAATTTAACCCATGGAACTGGAACGGAAGCCAATCGCTTTGCTGTTGTCAGTATACCTGAAAAAGAGTATAAGCCAGTCCTTGCCTATGAATGCTTGTATCCTCTATATTCCATTGATGATCCGGCACTTATGACTACTTTGCCGCCGGAACAGACTGCTTATGTATCCATTGATGCTGTCAATCATGCCATTGAAGCAGCTACCACCAAGCTGGGGAATATATATTCTGTAACGTTGGCTCGCGAAGTAATCTCACTTGTTACCCATTACTTGCCATTGGCGCAAGAAGATCCAAAGAATTTGGAAGCTCGCTATTATTTATTATACGCTTCGATGATTGCAGGGGCTTCTTTTGACAATGGATTGCTGCACTTTACTCATGCCATGGAGCATCCTCTTAGCGGTATCAAAGCTGATTTGCCTCATGGGTCGGGCTTGTCAGTATTATTGCCTGCCGTAGTAAAGCATATCTATCCGGCTAAAGCCGCCATTTTGGCAGATATCTTGGCACCTATTGTGCCTGGTTTAAAAGGGGAAGCAAAGGAAGCAGAGGCAGTATATACTGGTTTAAAACAGTGGCTTAAGAAACATGGCATGAAGCAAAGCTTACGAGAAGAAGGCTTTGTTGACAGTGATGTAGCCCGATTGACAGACCTTGCTTTTGAAACTCCTAGTTTGGAACTGCTTTTAAGTATGGCGCCAATTGAAGCGAGCCGGGAAACCGTTGCTGCCATTTACCTGGATTCGTTATAAGGAAAATTGAAATAGAAATTTTCCTTATGGTAAATTTGCATCCTAGTGATTCCAAAATGTAATAAATAAAATTTATAAGACTTGTACATAGTAAAATAAAGTGTTATTATATAAGCAGTTACCAATATGAATGTTTTAAAATTCCATATGTTGAGATAGGTGCCCCAAGGGGCTTAATAGGGAAGTCCGGTTTAATGCCGGCGCGGTCCCGCCACTGTAATGAGGAGTGAACCCAAGGTATACCACTGAGACAACTGTCTTGGGAAGGTTTGGGTAAACAATGATTCAGAGCCAGGAGAACTGCCTATTTGACAATCGCCGTTTTTTACCCACGAGAGATGGGGAGGGGATTAAGTGCACAGCAAATGTTGTATTGTACTTATATCCTAGCGCAATTTTTCGCTAGGATTTTCTATAAGTATAGCTATGATGCTCTTAATTGTTTCTCCCGACCAGCAGTGGTTGGGAGATTTTTTACTTGTTATGTGACTGTTTCGTATCTGGGTACGGAATAGCTAACATATGATCCAAACTTTCATTATCCTTTTGCTATGTTGTGAGTTGTCTTGGGAAGGGCAGCTAAGTTCCGTGAAAACGGGACTTTTTTTATTATATTAAGAAAGATCAGGTGAATGATTACATATAAACCTGTGCAGGATTTTTATCCGTACTTGGTAAATGTTAAAATGAATGTGTGTAGTCTGAAGTACTTTAATATTAGTGAACGAAGTTATGCTTTTTCAATAATAAAATACAAAACAGATGTATGAAAAATAATTTTGAAAGCTTAGCAAAGACTTGATGCAAAAAAAATGTATCAAGTCTTTACTTGTTATCGAATCATTATAATTTGGTGAGATCGGGACGAGGATAGAGGTTAGCGGCACTGCACCGGAAGAAGCCGGTATTCCTGGATCTGCGATACAATGCCCAATGCTTTGCTAAGTTGCAGCTTTTATGTGAGCAGTCACTAATAATCTAACAGAAAATTACGCCGAAAAAAATAAAGTGAAAATTTCAAAAAAGATGATTTGTGTAATAGATTGTGTTAAAAATGAGGGAAGGAGGGCTTAAGAAACGAGCAATATGGGCATTTCCAAAAAATAATAAAAGAAAGTAGTAGGTTTGGCATCGAATTTGCATTAAGTATAGTACGGAGGGGTTAACTTGATTAAAAAGTTACTATTACTGATTAGTAGTGAAGACAAGAAGAAGC
>JBEQCC010000062.1:0-8990 GCA_041639455.1 Pelosinus sp.
CCCCATATTATGACCAACAGGCTCACCGAGAACATTCACATCCATGAACTCTTCCCTCCAATCAGTACGCAAAGCTTCTTACTAATCCTTTGTTTTGAATTTTCAGTCTTAAGAAATCACAATATCCCAATGTGATGAAATGACTAAACAGCACCCTTATTAAAAATTCTATGAAATACTGCATTACTTCATTACTTCTCACCTATATTCCTGCATTTTTTTTAAATTCTTCTATGAATTGCAATTTATCCATCAATATAATATTAGAATACAATCACTGCATTTATGAGCTGCGACAGATTTGCCACTGCACAGCAGATCCTAGTCCATCATTTCCCATTCTCTTGAATTCTATGATTATTGTGCGAGTCGTCATACTCAATAAATAAAGGCAAGAACTTGCGAAAATTACACGAATTCTTATCTTTTATTATTAAATATCTTTTTTACATGGAACTACTCCTGCCTGATTTCTTTCTAAAAGCAAGCCTCTTGAAGTGTCCATAATATTCTCGACAATCCTGCGTATCTGTTGCACCTGCCCTGAAACATATAACCTCCCTATTCCTAAATTGCCATTGGCATTTAAAATCCAGTATTGCTAAGCACATTCTTAATTTGATTAGCTGCTTCTTCTGCTGGATCAATCACCTTTACTTGATCTCCCATGAACTCTTTTATGATCCACTTATATACGGATAATGAGTTAACGTATTTATTTTTTAAAGGAGCTTAGGTAATCAGCAATTGCGTCTTGAAATTCCTCCAATCCCAGTACAGTAATGGTATTACAAGCACTTACAGCTATTTTTATATTATAGCAATCAAAAAAAGACAGCATTTGATTTACAAATTCCCGTATTTTCCATGGATTTCGAGGACCGTACGGAGCACGCGCCGTATCGTCAAAGTAGATGATATCCTCTTTTGGCAATACTTTCTTTATTTGATTGTAAACACTAAGACCACCAATACCTGAATCAAATATTCCAATTGGCAAACTTCTTTTCATGATATCTCCTCCTTATTAAAATAAAAAATCCAGCAAAGCAATCCTGATAAAAGGGTTGCTTTGCTGGATTTCATTTACGCTAGTAATAAATGAAGCAGACACATATGTTTTTTTACTCTGTCACCAAATCCTCTTATTAACCAAATAATACCATGATGAAGTTGCTAACTGTATATACTACTAACACACCTGCAAAAATCACGATTGGACTTTCCTTCCAACTTTCCTCTGTCTCATTCATTGTTATCATCACATCCTTGCTTATCCTTAGCGTTCTGTCTTTATTATTGCCGCCATATAGGATAAATATTACAATTCAATTAAAATAACAAATTTACAGGCTTAAAAAAATGGATTTCTTATATAATCACCTCCGCCGATTAGAGAAAGTGATTATATGAGAAATCCATTCTTCTTTCATCATTTTTAGCAAATTACTTAACTGACTCCTAATGAATACAACAGAACTTGTTTTCCTCTACTAAAATAGGGCTCGGTTTTCCTATATAGTAACCTTGTACATAATCCAAACCAATTCTTTTGGCCTCTAAAAAAACAGACTCGGAACTAACATATTCAGCAATGGTTCGAATACCGAGCTGCTTGGCAAAATACACTATGCTTTCAACAATGGCGACCATTGCAGGATTTGTTCCAATTTCACTAATTAATGAGCCATCAATTTTAATATAATGAGCTCCCATATTTAAAATATAGGCAAAGTTTGAGTAACCGCTGCCAAAATCATCAATTGCTATTTTGGCACCGAAAGCTTTTATTTTTTTGATAAAAAAAGATAAATCCTCTGGGTTCTTAAATTCTTCTGATTCAACAAATTCAAATGTGACTCTCTTCGCGATGCAAGAGTCTTCCAATAATTCTCCAATTAACTCTTGTACCCCATGATCTAAAATATCCGCAGCACTTAAATTGATGGAAAAATCAACATCTTTGTCTGCGAGATGAGTAAAAGATTTTTCTAAAACCACTTCTGTCAGACGTGGATACAGCTTAGTTTTCTTAATAATAGGCAAGAATGTTCCAGGTGAAATCACCTGCCCATCTCGGCCAAGCAGACGTACCAATACTTCGTATTTACTAATTTCAAAAGTAAGAGTATTCATGATCGGCTGATAATATACCATAACCCGATCTTCCTGTATTGCATCTTGCACTTCATGTATCCAATGAAGATTATTGCGATGAGTCTCCTTCATCGGCAAATCATCATGATACACTTTTAGCGGCAGACAGTATTGCCTGGCGTATTCCAAAGCCATTTGTGCTTTTTCTAAAGGTCTATCCTTCGTAATTGCAATACCGATAGTAACAAAAAGATAAGAACTATGACCATGAATTTTAAAAGGCAATTTTTCAATTACATTATGAATACTCAACATCCAATCACTAAAATTCTTCTCATTTCCCTCATTAGCTAGGATGGCATATTCATCACCTGCTAAACGGTATAACTTATAGTGATATGGTTCTATCAGCTCTATCAGACGCTCTGCCAGTTCCAGCAATAAATCATCTCCTGCCTGATAGCCGTAAAACTCATTGATCGTGCGAAATTGTTCTACATTAATAATTGCTAAATGAGGTTGCTCTGCATCTTTCATATCTTCATTCAGCTGCAGCCGATTGGGAGCTGTCGTAAGTTGATCCGTATACATCTGTTTTTGCAGCTGTACTGCCTTTTCTTGTACCCGCTCTTCCAAATTTTTATTAAGCTCCTGCACTTCTTGCAAAGCTTGCTGCCTTAGCATTTTTTCATTGGACAGAGCGAGCAGCATCTCATTCATTTCTCCTGCCAAAATAGCAATTTCATCAGTTCCTGATACGCATAGAGTTGATGACAGATCCTGGGTCTTAGTTATATAGACGATACTCCTAATTAATGAATACAAACGACGAAATAAGATTTTTTCTAATATTATCGGTAAAAAAAAGCTAAAAATCAAACCACTGCACAATATCAAAACAGCTCCATAGTAAATACTTTTTCGACCTACTAGATGTAAATGCTGCTCTTCTAATAAAGGCATAGTAAGAGCAAGATTTTCATACCTGCCAGTAGCTGAATTTTCAATAGAAATTTGTTTTTCCTCAAATTGCTGATCCAATGAATAATATAAAGAAGCATATACACAAAAAATAAATAGACCAAAGGTTACGACCACTAGCATTGTTATTTTGGATCGCAGGGTCAACTATATCATCTCCTATTTCCCGGTAATTAGTAATTCTTTTGGCTCTACAATATGGGAACCACAAAGAATACAGAGAATAAAGAATACGAAAGAAAGCACCAGCTATAGAAAGCGGGTGCCAATTTAATAATTACATTGTAATTATATTCGCAACCTGGCAGTCATAGACAATTCCTTAGACCCACGGCTTTGCGTCCTTACCATTCGGTAAGTTTGCCCAATATTAACTTTTGAAATTTTTGTCAAATTATACATATAATTGTATTGCCTTATTATTATTAAGTCAAGTAAAACTTAAGGACTAAAGTCCTCCAAGCAAGGATCTTTTTAAAGATTACAAAGAATAAACACACTATCCTATTCGCAACCTCACAGTTCATTGCCTTCTTATATAACTCTATAAATTAAATACATCGCAAAGGCACAATACCGCGAATGCAGCATTGTGCCTTTGTAATCCCTAGTTTACAAACTTTTAATATACAGGTGTGCAAAAATCCGAATATGTCTTTATTTTGGATGTAGCAACCTGAAAAAATAATTCTTTGAGTTTACGACACACAGGGCCTTGATGACCATTGCCAATTTTCCGGTCATCCACTTCAACAACAGCCACCACTTCCATCGCTGTACCGCTGAAGAAGACTTCATCCGCTGCATATAATTCCGTTCTGGTAATACTGCGCTCAATCACTTCAATGCCAAGCTCTTGGCGTGCCAAACGCATCACTGTATCTCTGGTAATACCTTCGAGAATATTGTCAGACGGAGGCGGAGTAATGATCTTCCCATTGCGAACCATAAATACATTTTCCCCCGGACCTTCACAAACATGGCCATTGCGTGTTAAAAATAAAGCCTCATCATACCCTTTGCTCACTACTTCTAAAGAAGCCAGAGCCGAATTAAGATAAGCAGCTGTAGGCTTAGTACGAGGCGGCAGCATGTTATCCCCTAAGCGTTCCCAAGAAGTAAATGCGGCCCGAAGCTCATCTTTGCCAATAAAGTTACCCATCGGCTGACAATAGATCACAATTCGATTGTCATCATCTAATAAGCTAGGAGCAACATAATTGGAGCCTTTAAATGCAACTGGTCTGATATAGGTTGTCGTCTGAAGATTATTTTTCTTAAGCAATTCAATCGTAGCTTGGCATAACTCATCTACAGTATAAGGAATATTAATATACAATACTTTGCAGGATTGCAGCAAACGCTCATAATGCTCCCTCAGCCGAAATACATACAGCTGTTTTTCCGTCTCATCCCAATAAGCCCGTATTCCTTCAAAACAACCGAGCCCATAGTTAAATCCTTTACAGCGTACGCTGATATGTACTTCGCTCTCCAAAACAATCTTTCCCTCATAAAAAACATACATATTTTCCATTCCTACAGTTCCTCCTCATTTTAATGCAGTCTCTTTCGAAAAACATCTATAGCCACAAACAGGAAAAGGATGAGATTTTCCTAGAGACTGCTATTCATTTATTTTTTGCCGCCTAGATAGGCTTTTATAACCCGTGGATCTTGAGCAATATCCACAGCCTGGCCATAGATACTAATGCGTCCCGTTTCTAATACATAGGCATACTTGGCAACCTTTTAATGCCTGCCTTATATTTTGCTCCACAAGCAATATCTCGCCCAACTTCGAGTATCAAGTTGTCAGACTTTCTTTTTCACTTCTCACCGCTAAAGCTCTTCCCCTCTCACCAGCATAGCTGGTGGTTCTTTACAAGAAACACCCCTATCAACACCTTTATTGGCGTTGATAGGGGCGACGATACGCGGTACCACCCTACATTGGACTCATTGCATCTGACTTGTGTAATCAGACTTCCGGTTAACGCTTGGCGGCGCTTTTGCTTAACGATACAGAATGCAGCTGCAACAGTATTATTTCGGCAAAAGAGTTCCTAGGCGAGATGACACTCACAATTTCGCGCTGGCTCACACCACCCGCCAGCTCTCTGTAGCGTTTCATCTGCTGTGTCGCTCCTAGTCATTACTTTTTGATATAAATTTTTTCCTAAAAGATCAATGATGCACATCCTGTGCTGCTTTTTCAAAGTAGCATTCCATATTTCAAATCTCATATCATAATTCTTATTTGTAATGATGTATTCATTATCACAGGACATTGGTCTTTTGTCAAGGACTTTTATGATTAATATAGATGGCAGTAAGATTTTGAACCGCGAAGACACAAAGATTATGAAGAACACGAAGGATATGAAATAACCATAATATCCTTCATGTTCTACTCTAGGCTGCCGAATGCTGGCGAACCAACTAGTTAGAATCCTTCCAACAGCTAAGTTGGCTGATTTCGGATATTAGCATCCATATTAACTTCCTTTAAGCGGTTTATTGTTCGTATGCCAAATAACACTCCACTTACAATCATTATAATACCTATCCACTCCCAAACAAGTGGGAGACGTAAGTCAGCGAAGAAAACATACCCTAATCCACAGATTGTCTCACCGACGGTTAGTTGGCCCGCTAACGAGACAGGCAATAGATGTGACGCCCTATTCCAGAAGACAGTTCCTATCCATGATACTACAACTCCTAGAACTGTGCTACCTATCCAAAACCTCCAACTGCTGTCACTATAGAGTAACTTCGTTACGCTTATGGACTCGGGGACAAATAAGACACTTACCAGCATGAGAAACGGCAACAGACACAAAGTTGCCACACCAGTAATGCTGGACCAATCAGTTGATGATATTTGAGGGTTTTCTTTTAAAAAACGTGCGTTCGCCACACCGTACCATGTCCAAGAAGCAAGAGCTGCCAAGCTGCTTACAACCCCATAAGGATTCCACCCATGCTCATTACTCGCAATACTGGAATAATTGATAGTAAAAATACCGATTAGAATAACAAAAAGAGAAGGTAAAATTTTCATGAAAGCATATTCTCTATTCAACAAGTTTCCATATAGCGAAACAGTAATTGGCAATAATCCGATTACCAATGTTGTAATGGTTGCGCCGGTTAACTGAATTGAAAAAACCAGAAAAACATAATAGCCAACATTACCACAAAATGCAAAGAGTAAAGCTCTTTGCCAGATATTCCTGTTTAGTCTGACTTTTCTTGTACATAAAAATATCAGTAATGAAATAATCCCATATGTCAAATACCGTCCGAAAGCAATTTCAATTGCACTGTAGCCCCCTAATAACATTGGGATAACAAATGCCAATCCCCAAACCAAGTCAGCAGCGATCGCATAAACAATACCGGTAATAAGCGTATTCTCCAAAATTAAAAACCTCCCATCAATTAATGGATAAAGTATATCCCCCCACACAAATAAAGTCTTGAATGATATTGCTTTCATTTTGACCTGATAATTTTAGAAGCCACAAATGTGACAGATTCGAAGAAAGTTGTTTACCCTTCCAGGTTATTATTGCGGTATTTTCTTAATCCATCCACGAGTCATGTTGGTGTGTGTAATAATGGAAGTGCGTGTTGTTCCATTACTACACACACTTCATTTGCTGTTAACTCTCTTAAAAAACTTTGGAACAACTTTCCTAACATGGAAGGGGCGTTTTCGTTTTGGTAACCACATGTCACTTGTGCGTTTACGCAGGGACACAAATGCCTGATTCGTAGTATATGCGTTTACACTACATCCATTTTTCAACTGGATTTTATCAAAAATAGCAATAACGTTCAAGAATTTTAATATTAACATTGATATAGTGAAATAAATTATACAATCTTATACAAAAAAGTAGTAATTTCGCATTTATTTAGCCATTGCTTGCCTGACTGTCAATTCGAGCGATACTTGTTTGGCGATAATTGAAAAAAATGCGTAATTTAAATTGAAAGATTACACCATAAGATCTTGTTTTTAGAAAGAAGAACAGCAAAGTTGGAAGTGGTTCAAGGTAACATTAATAAGCAATAAGCAGTCCTATATAAAAATAGCAATACATACATTTTCAAATAGGGCTTATTGATAATAATAATAAAATAGGAGTGGTTTTAATGGGACAAGCAGATTGGAATGTTGACTTTCATCAATTAGTTCAACGCTTTGGAAGTCCAGTTTATTTGTACGATGAGGCAAAGATAAAACGAATGGTTAATAACTTTAAAATGATTAACTATAAACCAACCAATATTTACTTTGCAACTATGAGTAATAATACACCGGGAGTTTTACGACTTTTGCGAACACTTGGTATTAAATTGTTTGTAAATACTCCTAAACATTTGCTTATAGGTCTTGGAGCAGGTTTTTCTCCTAGTGAGATTGTATTTACTAGTACTAATCTTAGTTCAATGGACATGAAATACGCGATTGCCTCTGGTGTTGCACTCAATGTGGATTCTTTAGGACAATTAGAACAATACGGACGCCTCAATCCTGGCGGTTGCGTAGGCTTGCGCGTTAATCTTGATACGTTATCACACTTTCCCGAGAGTCACTCAGGTGTTTATATTGGCCCCAAAAGTCGAATAGGTATTTTTGAATCGGAATTGGATAAGGCATTTGCTATAGCTAAGAAGAATAATCTCAAACTAGTTGGAGTACATGTTTATCTAGGCACCAACATACAAGAACACGATATTTTCTTAGAAGGAGCGGAAGAGATATTTCGTATTGCTCATCGATTTCCTGATCTGCGCTATATTGATCTTGGTGGAGGCTTTCCAGTTAAAGTGCATTCTAATGAACCGGATTTTGATTATAAAAAGTTTGGAGATGCTATTTCGGCACGAATGGAGCGGTTCTCTGAAGAGGTTGGTCGCTCCATAGAACTTGCATTTGAGCCTGGGCGGGCTTTACTAAGTGATACAGCTGCCTTTATAACAACAGCAACTGATATAAAACAGCGGAAGGAGCAGAACTATATAGGTGTTGATTCTTCAATTGATATCTTCCCAAGACCTTTATATTATGATGTTTCTACCGAAGCATACCACCCAGTATTTATAGTCGGTAAGCATCAGATAGTAACTAATAAATCTGTTAATGTCTGTGGCAGTACAACATACTCCCGTGATTATTTGGCTCGTGACCGCTATCTACCCGAAGTCAAAGTTGGTGATATACTTGTATTTGAAAATGCTGGTGCATACTGTTGTTCTGCCTATTCTGACTTTTTGGGGAGACTTCGCCCAGCAGAGTTATTGCTAAACTCAGCTGGTAAAATCAATGTACTTCGAGAAGCGGAAACTATTATTCTTCCCGAAGCACTATGTGAGGCCTGCGCAACAACAGGTTAGACACTCTCGAAGTAACTCCTTGACTCATTGAGGTGAGATGTCTAGGGGGTATATACCTTTTGCTGTTAGGAACTACGATTGCTCTAAAAATATTAACTACTTACATACAGGTAATAGGCGTTAATTAAAAGTCGGTCAAATCGTCGCTACTCCGTACGGGTCCTTAATTGAAACACTATAAGAGGGATTGCTTAGCAATCCCTCAAAATAAATTTATCATTCTCGAAATTTCTTTTAAATAAGTTACTGTAAGCGCGGTAGCAGAAGTAATGGTAGCTCTTCAACAATTGAAGGTTGCTGTGAAAGGATTTGTAATTGTAGTTCTTACAACACTTTTAAGTCCGCCGAATGAAAGGAGGCTCCTATTATGATTGCTTCATCGATTTTGAATACTATTGGAAATACTCCACTTGTCCAACTTAATTATTTTAGCCAGCGGAATAAAGCTGTTATTTATGGCAAAGCGGAATTTCTTAATCCGATGGGAAGTATAAAGGATC
>JBEQCC010000063.1:0-8984 GCA_041639455.1 Pelosinus sp.
ACTCATAGGACTCTCTCATACTAAAAGCCTCAATGATCATTGGTAAACTAAAACCGGCGATACACCGAAAGTTACTGGTAATGGTGCTGCTCGCTTTGGCGGTATTGTTATAGGGACTCGCACCAAATAAATCAGCAAATACCAGCACCCCCATTCCTGTATCTAATGCTTGGATGGCTGCATTGACCTTCTCGCAAAACGCTTCAATGCTATCTCCGCGATAACATCCCAGCGCCAATGCTTTTTCCTGCTTCCCCAAAATTAATTGAGCAGTTCGTAAAGCTGCTTCGCCAAAATTTTCATGGGTTACTACTAGAATTCCAATCATTAAAATCCTCCTTTCTTTGTACTATGTATTAATGCAACTCCTATGCCAACTATGTGTCTCATTACCTGCCAGTCAGATGACAAACAGCCTATAGTATGAATATAACAGTTCATTTGCTACAATAAATTAATTTTAATTTTTGGATATCTTCCCTCTTTTGCATGTGTCTTAAAATGTGTCTTAGTTATCTTTTATGAGATGTGTCTCAGAATTCAAGACACATAAGAAAAATGCTGTGCGCATCTGGTGTGTCCTCTGTATTTAACGTTATCCTTGCAGGAACTACATCACACTTCTGTCATTATCGAGTGATAGCGAAGCAATCTCTTAACAAAGAGGGGGCTGCTTCGCTAATGCTCGCAAAAATGACAGGTAAATGAATACTCCTTAAGAATGAAAAAAGAAGCTCAAGAGTTCATATTACATTTCTCTTAAGCTTCTTTACGGTATTCTTCTAATTCGATAGGATATTGAAATGCGCATCTGTCATTTCAACGACATAGGCTAATTCAGTATTGGGAATTTCAATGCCAAATGCCTCTTCCACGATAATGAATGCATTTTTAATGGTCTTGAAAAGAGATTCCTTGGTCTCTTTAATATGCAAAAAATTTGTATAGGGTAAGGGTTCATTTCTTATGATTCTTTCAATCATGCAAGAGCAATGAAATAAGAATTTGATCCTGATACTTTCATCAATAGCTCCCTTACAGGTATCCGCAACCTTTTCTAATACTTCATTGAGTAATCTTGATGCTTTCCCTACATTTAAGAATGTGAGAATTTCTTCTAGCATAGCAATAGCACGCTCTTGATAGATAATGGGTGAATAATCAAATTCAACTGGTGAGTTATCCACTTTTATTCTGCCGCCAATTAACGGACTCATTCCATTTACACTTTCCACCAGCATATCAAGACTGATACTCGGTAACATGGCTTTTCTCGCTGCTTCAATCACCATAGGGGTACTCACCATTTTAACGACTCTTGTAGGTATTCCTGTTCGTTCTGAAATGATTTCGGAAAAGGTAGTAAGAGAACCCATATCGACTAAAAGCAGCACACCTCGTCCCTTATTGATTTTCTTCACCTTTTCAATTGCCTTTTCCAAGATTACTTCTACCTTCTCTTCCAAGGGCATGTCTATCGCATGAATACATTCATAACCTAGAAGGGTTTGAGCTACTTGAACCATATTGGTAGCTGTAGCATACCCATGAGTGATAACCAATACCTCAATATTTTCCTCACTCTTTTTTATATGCAGAGAGTATAGCAGCATAGCGGTAAAAGCGACTTCATCGTCAGGGATATGGATTTTCAATTTCTTTTCCAGCTTATTTTTAATCGTTTCGGCAACAGCAAATTCCTGCTGATGCTCTTCATATATTTTTTTGATATTGGGATGGATGGAGATCTGCCCTAAGCGCAGCCTTTCCACAAGAGTTTCCATATGCAAAGCTAGACTATATATTACTTTACTATCAAATGATAGCCCCATAGCCTCTTTTGATTCAATCAAAGATTCTTCGATAATTTTGACAATCTCCGGAGTAACGATTTTTGCCAGAACTTCTTTTTCTAATAACAGATCATGATCTTGGCTTACAGAAAAAGAATCGTGAAAGCGATTTTGAATCTGCTGATTCATGCGTTCTCTAATTTCATGTAGAGAAAGACCCTTTTCTAGAAATTTCTGCGCACTTCTAAGGATTACATCATAAAAGTCCTCTTCCGTTTTATACTCATCATATAAGAGTACGTTCTTTAGGCTTGTATGTAAGTCTTCTTTTGCACCGTTAAATGTGATAGATTCGAAATCGTTTAAATTAAAGACCTTTGCTATTTCCTGCCTTTTATTATCAATGGTGAAAAATCCTTCTTTTAATCGCTGTGAGAGCTGAGATAGTTTTATATGGACATCACGTTGCTGCTCAGTGACGTATTCTACAAATGCATTGGCACACATAAGCTGAATATCATTTTTTAATTGTCCTATATTACCTGGGCATTTGTAAATCAACAATACTTTTAAAACCTCTTTTGATACCGTTACAGGTATTTTAATCTTGACTGACTCTTCTCTAAAAAATTGGCAAATAAGAGTCATTCGTCCTTTCAATGACCGCTCTGCTAAACTAGGAAGCATAATAATTACCGGAATTCTTCTTAGCAGCGTACCGAGAATCACTTCCTTGGGATCTTCAGTCGTGGCGGCAATAATCAGTATGTCAGCCTTACGAGTATTTTCCGATTCCCCTAAACGTCGATAACTGCCCCTATCCATCAAGGAAAATAACATTTCCTGCCCTTCTGGCGGCAGACGATGAACTTCATCTAAAAATAAAATTCCTCCATTTGCTTGATCCACTAATCCTTTTTTTTCAACATCTGCGCCCGTAAAAGCGCCTTTTACATTACCAAAAAGATGTGAAACTAACAGCTGCAGATTTTCCGCATAATCGGCACAATTAAATATGACATAAGGAGCATTGGCGGAAAATCGCCCTATCTCAATCGCATAACGGTACATAATTTCTGCAAAAGTTGTTTTTCCAATTCCAGTAGGACCAATTAACAACGTATGTAATCCTTTCGGCGGGTATAGAATTGCTGCCCGTGCTTGCTTTACCTGATTTTTTAAATCATCTTTAGAACCCACTATATTTGCAAAGATATCATCCTTCGGTTTTGCATGATTCTCGATTAAATGATGTAATTCATTTGTATTGCAAGAAAATACTTCTTCTTTATCATTACAAAGCGATGTTCCTATTATTAGCTTTCTAAAATCAGTATCTTTTTTAATAATTGGATCTTTTATCATGATCTGTGCATTTGCTTCCAGCCAGATACGATCCAGATAACGCACAGGTTTACCTAAGATTTTAATAACCTTTCCCTCAGCCATAAGGCCATTTAGCTCCGTGCTAACATTATTCCTGGTAATGTTTAGCTTCTCTGATAAAAGGGTTGTTTCAAAACCGATTTTTTCTAGTACTTTATACTTGCTAAAATCAATCTCCTGAGTGAGCGTTCTTAATTTAAGATAGACTTTCTCTTTTCTATGCATCTTGTGTTCTAGACCATAAGATGTATCATCCTTTGACAATAGATCTCCCCCTTGTTCCCCATCGTCTACACAGTACTGTAAACACAGTATAAATTATCTAAAAAAACAGATAATTTATACTCCCTGTATTCCACACATTTTCCCAAAACCCCTCTGTCTGGATAAAATCAATTATTTACTTGGAAAAAATAAGAGTTTTCACAAAAAGGACTAACTTCATGCTTTTGCATTTTGAGACAGTCCCTGTAATCCAACCTCTTTATTTTAAATATAAATCTTGACATCAAATTCCAGCAAAGTTTATAATTTGACTGAAATCAATTAACGAGGTGATGACCATGGCCCGCCCTTCACAAGATCCCCAAATACGGATAGCCGAAATCCTGGATGCTGCCGAACCGCTGTTTTATGCCAATGGCTATCATGAAACAGCAATCAGTGACATCGTAAAAAAAATGGGCGTTGCTCAAGGAACACTCTATTATTACTTTAAATCGAAGGAGGAAATATTAGAAGCGCTGATTAATCGCCACATGTCCACGTTCACATCTGCATTTGAGCCAATCATTTATTCCGAAAACATTGCCCCGCCCCAAAAAATCGAATCCCTGTTACAGGCTATATTCCATTCAACTCAGTACAAAGAAGGATTGTTATTTGGTTTTTTATATGATGACCGGACTTTACATCTCGTAGACAAATTGTCCCGTCAGGGTAAACAATTAATGGTACCTTTTCTGCTAAGAATTATCGAAGAAGGGAAGCAGCAAAACTATTTTCAATTTTCTCATCCCAAAGCAACATTGAATTTGATTATGGCTATCATTGATTGCCTGATTGATGCAATTTATGAGAAATCACCTGATGACCTACTGACATGCCAGTTCAAGCTTGCAGAAGAGCTCATGGCAAAAGCATTAGGGATGCAAGAAGGCACAATACATATTGTTATCAACGATTCAGAGCAATGAATATAAAAAAACGCCATTCAGTCAATAACTGGATGGATGGTTTTTTTTAGCTAATTAATTGACTTAAATCAATTAATTAGACTAATTTCAATACCACGGACACATTCGTTAAACAGCTTTTGCTGTGTGCTTTCATTGACAAGTATCATGAACCTATAATTAAGGAGATATCGCAGATGTGTAATACTATCATTTATGGCATACCCGTTGAATCAGATCCTTCCTTATCACGGGAAGAAATCAACAGGCTGGTTTACGAAGTCATTCAAGCCTGGACCTGGGAAGGCAGAAAACTGGCAAAAGTCGAGATTATACGTGATGGACAATGGATGCAGGTCCACGCTTATGAACAACCCTTTATCCGGCTTATCCCCATGAGGACAACATTAAAAGAGTGAAATCATGCAGCCATTCCATTGAATAAGAGACAAAGCAAATAGCATCTTTTCGGGATGATCAAGAATCAAGAAAATAACCTGCTAACAGAATCTTAGCAGCTCGGGAGGTCAATCAAATATGCATCATAAAATTTTATTATCCCTCATCTTGTTTTCGTGTCTTTTGGTCAGCACTACAATAGCTTCCGCAGCCAAGCCTATCATCAACGCCGATACCACCTACTACGATGTAGATACTGGGCTCTACATGTTAAAGGGCAATGTATATATTGAAGTTTCCAATCGTATCATAACGGCGGGTCAGGCAAAAGTCAGCCTCAGTTCACTGGAAGTCTGGGGCTCAGACGGCATAACCCTAACCCAAGATAACATTTATCTTACAGCTGGCAGCGTTTACGTATATGGTAGTCAGAAGAAGGCCGTACTTGACGGAGGCGTGACATTTAAACAGCCCAATTTAACCATATCCGCCGATACAGCAGACTTTAACTGGCGTACCAAACTAGGGACGTTTAACGGTAACGTACAGATTACCCAAGGTGATAAGACGTGGTCAGCAGACTCTGTAACTTATAATATCACAACCAGTACGCTGCAATAGTCCCATTACTCTGCTTTGCTATGCAGCGAAATCATATAAATGCGGCATTAAAATGAATTATCCGTGTGACGATAACATTGAATATATTCTGCTCCCATGGAGGCTTATGATGAAGAAGTTAGTACTGCTATTATTCAGTTTTACGCTATTATCGTATCCTTTTTTTGTCCACGCTGGCCCAAGAGAAGACTATGAAGAAGCTTATAAACTATATATTGCCGCCGGGAGCAGTGCAGCGGCTTATAGCGACCGAATTGGCGAGTTGGCTACGCGCTATTTAACGCAAGACGGCTGGCAGATTGATCATTACATCCAAGCCCAGGGTAATGCCGGTGCCCGCTTCCTTATTGCAAAAAAAGAAAAGCCAGGTAATGCTCCTGAGTATCTTATGGCCATTGTTGGAACAGAAAACAACAAGGATATAAAAACCGACCTACAGGTTGGCAAAATTTATTTTGCAGGTAGCAATACTAAAGAATTCATAGTCAATGCTAATAAAAAAGATGTACCCAACACAGAACCTAAGGTTCATAGAGGATTTAATCAATTTATACAAGCCATTCCATCTGCCGTCTTGCGTAATCCACAGCACTCCCGTCTCTCACTCCCCGATCTGCTTATGGCTGATAAAAACGCTAAACTGTATCTTACCGGTCATAGCTTAGGTGGTGCGGCGGCAACATTGGTCGGAGCAAGGCTCCTCAGTATGGGAATAAATCCGGAACAAATTGAGGTGATTACTTTCGGCGCACCGGCCGTGGGCAATGCCGCGTTTGCCGCCAAATTCGAACCGATTCTTCAACTGACACGAATCGTCAATGCGGGCGATCCGGTAACCGGCGCCCTGCAAACCTTAGTTGGTGGCTATCAGCAGTTTGGTCGAGAAATTAAATGGACCTCGCCGGACACCGTGGGTGATCCCCATAAATTGATCAGCTATGTTGATTCTGCAATAAAAAACTATTATGATAAGCGCAGCCAGGCCGTGAAGGCCGGAATAGAACTGCCCGCCGCGCCTGCCACAAAACAGACAGACCTCGGACGCGTCTACATTGCCTCACTCCAAAATAACCTTCCGCCTGCTTTGGCAGAAGATTTTTGGTATATGAATGAAGCATTAAAGGATGAGTACGGGAAAATACTGCCAGACTATATTATAGCTGATACACAGGCAGCCCCGAATGCATGGCGGGAAGCCGCTGTCGCCTCCGGCTGTCGATGGGCCATTATCTCTGAGGTAAGCGCTTTTCGTGTAAAAGAAAGAAGCACTTATAACATAACAGTAACCCAGGATATGTATGATGTCACCACCGGCACTGTCGTTGACACTGCCATTTTTTCAACCGGGACGTACAACCTAACTCCCCTAGAAGCATTCATCCATGCTTTCAAAGGAATAAATATCCGGCAAAATAACTAGCTCTTAGCCACCCAATGCCCAAAAATTTATTGGGACTGGTTCACACCATGACCCAAATGTTACACTCAGATAGAATTGGAAGAGAGACCGTTAAAGAAATGAAAGTGTCACCAATACATAGTATCCTTTTGTTTCTGGGGAAATTTTAAAAACGCATATGCGAGCTCTTTTCAACCTACACATGCGTTTTACTTCATCTTGACTGCGCGCAGACGCTAAGCCTCTGTCAAAACCCATAATTTTACTATCCCAGACAATGCATCCCTTGTTTTCAAGGAAAGATCACGATATAATAAAGACATCCTTCAAAGAAAACAAAAGACGGCAACCGGCATTAGCCGGGAGCCGTCTTTTGTTGTAAAATTAGGTTTGTTAAAATAACGAAAATTACAACCAGATTATACAGCAAAGGGAAGTTAATAAACTCCTTTATTCACCGATAGTAACAATAACATGTTGATACCGTGTCATCGGCGGTACACCATCCTTTGAGAACTACAGTTATTTTTTTCTTCTTCATAAAAACCGTAATATTCTTGTCACATTTATCAAGTATAATTAAATCAATTTAGAATTGGAGGATCAACGTATGCTATCAAAACCTAAAAAACTATTATTAAGATATCACCCTGCTATTATTTGGAGCCATAAGCAATGACAAAAAAGATTGCTTCTAATAGAAAGTACAACGACGATTCCACCGCGTTAATCTCCGTTCTCATCTCCTATATAAGACATAAAGATTAGGACTTTCAATCTGACTGTTTTATCGTTCAGATTTAATTGTTAAGCTTGTAATTTCAAAGGAATATTAAATGGAAGTTTGATACTATAAAATGGTGAATAAAGTAATTATGGTGGAGGTTTAATTGTGAAGAAGTCAGTTGAAAATTATCAAGTAGGTAAACTACAAATTCCACAAAGCAATATAATGAATCTAAAAATACGACAGAATAATTGTCAAAGAAATTTTGTATTGCAAAAAATACATTCTTTTTTTGTGAAAATAGATGCTTTAAATATTGAGTATATTTCTCGCAGATGGTAAGTAATAAATTCTAATAGAGATAGGTTATTATCTTTATCAGAAACGCTTACGTTTTTCTAATGTCCACTTCCTTTTGCGTACAAGAAGCTAGAAATGGCGCCAGCGTTAAGTCCAACCTAAAGAGAAGATACCCATAATCTAGGAACTAGATTATGGGTATCTTCTCTTATTAAATACTAACTCTTGCTAAATTCCTAGCTTCTAAGGGAAAATCAAGTATCTCAGAACAGTAATGTTGTCTCTCGCCTCCACATCTAATTCAATACAGGAATAAGAGCATATAAAGTAGAAAAATAAAAAGTTTAGCAGGGAAAATCGAAAATGATGAAGATGAAGATGCAGTTATGAATGGAGCAATCGTACTTTTGTGTCTAATCCGGAGAATGAATTGGGTGGTAGCAATTCAAGTGTTTCCACCAGTGCTATTTACTACCTATCGTTTTGTTTTAGGGTCTATAGTATTGCTTAGTATCACCTATTTCAAAAAAATACCGATTCCACGACGTAAGGATTGGAAGTGGATTAAGGTAGCCTGAGGAACGGAGTATAGCGTCATCGTAAAGACGCCATTGTGCCGTATTCGCCATTTGATGATATGTGATAGACGGGGTAGCATCAGCCATTTCCGATAGACCAATATTTGTTCCCGTTGCCATAAGCCTCTTTAAAGACTGAGGGCGTTGACTATGGAACACCGATTATGAGAACTCCACAATTCTTTCCGCCACTGTAATCTATTCGGGGAACACGAGCAAAAGTGAAACTCATGTTGAAAAGAATAAATTATGCCAAACTTTCCTCTTGGGTTTCATATGTTTTGCCTTTAGAACCACAACATGGACAATTAAATTCATTACATTTGGAAAAGTGCTAATAGATATCTGACCTTTTTTCTTTCATATCAAACTGTACTTTTTCTTTGACACACCAAGGCTTTTCAAACATAATGCTGCTGTGGAGGGTTGGTTCTAATCCATAGCTTATTCTCCTAAACATGATTTTCTTCTCGATTATATTGTCGTTTTTGACTGCTCTTTGTATTATTGCTCACTTAATTTATCGAGGCGACAAATTGTTCTGCTTCTTTCTCACTCCTTACCGTACGAAATCCGCATTTTGCTGGTGAGACCCCAAATACATGT
>JBEQCC010000064.1:0-8883 GCA_041639455.1 Pelosinus sp.
CTCTTTCAATATACCCTGGCTGGTGAGATGTGATGGTGGAAACAATATCAGGATCAACGTCTAATACACCCTGTTTTTCTCGTTCTTGTGATAATAACGAACTGCATTTATTCCATAATTTCTTCGTGCGAGGCGTTACGGGAGCTAAAAAATCACTATTTCCTTCATAAGGGGTATAGTTATATTGAATAAAATCTCGTATGTTAATCGAGGTTTGCCATTTACCTGGTTTAAAATCCTTCCATGCTTGTTTCATATTGTGATTCCTCCCTTGTATTGATAATTATTATCGATTAACCTTATTATAACCCTATTATCATGTTTTGCCTATGATGTAAATCATATACTAAATAATTGTTATGATTTATTTAGTTTTTGAAATCGAAAGACCGCCTGGGCACAACTAAGTAAGTTATGCCCAGGCGGTCGGCTAATTCAAGATACAGTCCCTTGTGGTTATTCCACGATCCGCCAGTTCTGTATCCGTTTTATGAAATATAGGTACTTCTTATGAAACAAATTTTATCGTTTTCTTAAGATCTTGTCAATATAAATTATTGAGATATGAATCGATAGAATGGATTATTATTTTATAAGAATGATTTTCTTATATTTTAAAGAGGGATAAATCGATAAATAAAGAATAAATACTAATAATAATCTAAAAGAGACAATACCTAAGCGATATTACAATAAAAAGGAGAATCTGTTTATGCTCAAAGGAATGAAGCGCATTTTTCAGGAAGAGCATGGGCTGAATCTAAGGGCCAGGGAGATATTACGATATATCGGACCAGGGATACTGGTAACCGTCGGATTTATTGATCCTGGAAATTGGGCCGCCAATTTAGCTGCAGGGGCAGAATATGGTTATAAATTGCTTTGGATGGTAACTTTATCTACCATTATGTTAATCGTCTTGCAGCATAATGTAGCTCATTTAGGAATTGTTACGGGGCGATGCTTATCGGAAGCGGCTACTGAGTATCTGAGGCCCTTAGTATCAAGAACGGTATTGTTTTCGGCAATAACGGCGGCAGTAGCCACTGGTATGGCTGAAATATTAGGGGCTGCCATTGCCTTACAAATGCTATTTCAAGTTCCACTGAAAATTGGAGCCTTATTAACAGGCATAGGCTGCGGCTGGATGTTATGGGCGAATTCCTATAAACGACTGGAAAAATGGATTATGGGTTTTGTTTCTATCATTGGTGCAGCCTTCTTATTTGAACTAAGTTTAGTCAATATTGAGTGGTCTAAAGCTGCGATTGGATGGGTAACACCTGTTATTCCGGATGGAGCTATGTTGGTGGTAATGAGTGTACTTGGGGCAGTGGTCATGCCTCACAATTTGTTTTTGCATTCAGAAGTGATTCAAAGCAGACAATGGAATTTGGAAGATGATGCTGTGATCAAGCGTCAGTTAAAGTATGAGTTTGCAGATACTTTATTATCTATGTGCATTGGCTGGGCCATTAATAGTGCTATGATATTGGTTGCAGCTGTCGTATTTTTTAGCAATCAGGTATCTGTTAATGAATTAGAACAAGCAGAAATTATGTTGCGGCCTTTACTAGGGAACGCTGCAGCTGTTGTTTTTGCTATCGCTCTTTTATTTGCAGGCATTTCTTCCACCGTTACTGCAGGTATGGCTGGTGGTAGTATCTTTGCAGGTATTTTTAGAGAACCCTATGACATTAAAGACCGCCACTCTTGGATGGGAGTAGCGATTACCTATGGAATGGCAGTTGCGGTCATCTTTTTTATCGAAAGTCCGTTTCAGGGACTGGTATATTCCCAAATGTTTCTTAGCATTCAATTGCCTTGGACGATATTTTTGCAGATTTATTTGACATCATCCACAAAGGTCATGGGAAAATATGCAAACACTGGCTTACAGCAAATCGTGTTATGGGGTATCGGTCTTATTGTTTCCGCATTGAATATAAAGTTGCTGTGGGATTTTATTAAGTAAGAGGGTGTAAGGTATTTTCTGATGATGCTTCATTGATATTTCATTGCGAGTGTTATTGAAGCAATCCCCTGTTTATTAAGAGATTGCTTCACTCTGTTGGCAACGGCACAAAACAAAGAGAAATATTTAAACGTATCTTCGCCGTTCAAAAGGTTTTATTCTTTAAGAATCCGTAGTATTTCTCTTATGTTTTGGCCCTTGCAAAGGATCGGAAAATTTGCTACAATGAATCCATCGTCATCACTCGATGATAATGATTATCTCTGGGGCTAAAATTAAATAAATTGAAATATCTTCAGGGCAGGGTTGAATTCCCGACCGGTGGTAAGCAGATTCTGCAAGCCCACGAGCCGTAAAGGCAGATTTGGTGTGATTCCAAAGCCGACAGTATAGTCTGGATGTAAGAAGAGAAAGCAACACATTGTATGTATAACAGAAAGTTTGACTTTCTGGAGATATATCCGTGTATGAGGCTTAGTAAGCCGACATTAACGATGTGTTTGCATGTAGTGATTAAATCCCCGAAGGCATTTCGGGGATTTTTTTTGATAAGAAAATACAGTTTATATAGATGGAAAAAGATGAGAGTTTATAAATCACAAAGGCACAATGTCGCTGTAAAATCCTTTGTGCCCTTTGCATCTTGTGGTTCGACTATGTTGTATCTGCTTTAAAAGATGCGTAGCATTTTCTTATTTGTATAAGTTGATATTAATGATTACTTTTATAGGGGGATTGGACATGATTTCTACCAATACGCGATATATTACTAAAATTGGGATTTTATCAGCAATTGCTGTAATCTTGATGTTTTTTGAAGTACCGTTGCCGATGATGCCTAGTTTTTTAAAATTAGATGCCAGTGAACTGCCTGCGATTATTGGAGCCTTTGTATTTGGACCTATGGCAGGGGTTGCCATTGAATTGATTAAAAACGTATTGCATGTTGCTAATACACAGACAATGGGAATTGGGGAGATTGCTAATTTCTTGGTGGGAGTGGCTTTTATTCTGCCGGCTAGCTATTTATATCGGCGCCATAGGAGCCCTAAGGGAGCTGTGGTTTCTCTCCTTATTGGAACCCTATCTATGATGTTTTCGGCGTCTTTACTGAATTATTTTATTCTGTTGCCTTTATATCAAGCTGTGCTGCATTTTCCTTTAGAGCAAATTATTAATTTAGGAACAATCGCAAATCCCCGGATTGTTGATTTGAAATCCTTCATTGCCCTGGGGATTGCACCTTTTAATATGATAAAAGGAATTGCCATGTCTCTTCTCACATTGATGATTTATAAGAAACTTTTCCCTGTATTATGCGAGAGATAAGTATGGCTTAAATTATCGAATAAAAGAATAACAGGCTACTTTGTCGGTATAGAGTAGCCTTTAGTGATGTTAATTTTCTCTCTCTGCTTGTGAGAATTCATGAAATTTTTTATAACTGTTTCGTTCCAGGCAGTGTGAAGCCTCTTCCTAGAACTTCTACAGCATCTTGGACAATCATAAAGGCATTAGGATCTACATCTTGGATGAGAAGCTTAATCTGACCAATTTGGGTGAGGCTTACGACTACAAAAATCATTTGTTTTTCTTGGCGGGTAAAGGCGCCTTCTCCATGGAGGATTGTTGCACCTCGCCCTACCTCTTTCAAAATGACTTTAATAATCTCATCAGTTTTATAAGAGATGATGTACACGGTTTTCTTACGGTTAAATCCTTCCACCACATTATCCGTAATATTGGCTGCAATGAACATGGAAATAAGGGTTAATATGGCAAGCTTAAGGCCGAAGAGCATGGCAGCAATCACCATAATCACACAGTTAACCGAAAAAGAAGCAATACCTACGTTAATAGAATAGTACTTTTTGAGGATGCTGGAAATGACATCAAGTCCCCCACCGCTGCCATTGGCCTTAAATATAAGACCTGAGCCAATGCCTGTAACAATACCGCCAGTAATGGCAGAGAGGATCGGATCATCCACGACCATAAAATTTGACAAGTAGCCCGTTGCATCTACGAAGAAGGAAAAAAGTACTGCTCCATAAATGGTCTTTAAAAAATATTCTTTTCCAATGAGCCGATAAGCAGCATAGAAGAGGGGGAGATTCATTACAAAGATTTGCAGACCAATAGGCCAGCCAACTAGATAATAAAAGATAATGGCTAGCCCGCTTACTCCGCCGCTTAACAAGTGGTGAGGTACGAGAAAACTATTGATTGCAACAGCGCTTACCAGGCAGCCAATACCAACAGAAAGATACTGATAAATTTTATAACGCATATAGTTCCTCCTAGTATAAAATGAAACCTAGAGTTGATTGATCAGTTTTTGGATAAAAGGGTATTGATAGGATTTACCATAAAAAGCTTTACTTGCTGCAATAATAGATGTTACGAGCAGAATAAGCCACAAAAGACCTACGATAGGAAGCAGGAACACACCAATTACTAATATGCATAAGAAACTGACAATGAAGGACGCAGCCAGTATGCTTAAATGGGCAACGAGAGCCTGTTTGGCATGATGAAAGACGAAAGCATCGTCTTTTTTTAGTAAGAAGATGACCAAAGGTGCAATAATAAAACCCAATCCTCCTAGGAAATAGGATATATGGGCTAAAATAGCTAAGAGTTTTTGTTCTCCTGTTATTTCGTTCATAAGAACACCTCCTAAATATATTTTATAGTAGGTTCGATCGTTTGTATATCTTATTCCAAGATTTTCAGTTATGCTTGTCAATAAAACATAATCATATAAGATAAAAGTATTGGTATTAATTCTGTTATATAAAATCCTTGTGTTTCTATTATAGTTTATGATATTATCGTTTTGTAGTTAAAAATGGCGAAGTGTTCTTTAGGTGGTATCAATTATGAACCATACTGTAAAAAGGACTTGTTGCTATAGTATTCCACAGTTTCATATCGAATTATAGCCGCTTAGATCTTTTAATGGACTGAGACGGGAGGTTGCATGGGAAAAGTATGCCTTTCGGACAAGTTCCGGAAGGCTTTTTTATATTTTTCTTTCCTTTGGCTGCCAAGTAGTCTCTTGGAAAGTCTCATCCTTTGTCTGTTCAAGGCTATAAAGTATGCTGCTAGTTTGGAGACACACCCTAGGTAAATGGAGGAAATATGAACGTACAAAAGCCGAAAGTAGGTATTGTTGGAGCTGGAAAAGTGGGTAGTGTGCTGGCACGAGGATTATCTGATAGGGGGTATCAATTATCCGGAATTGTCAGTAGTACTCTAGAATCAGCGAGTCAGCTGGCTGGGGAATTGGGAGTAGACGCGAGAGTAAGAGCAGCCGATTTGATGCAAGATGCTGAGATACTATTCATTACAACACCGGATCGTTGTATTGGGGAAGTGGCAGCACAAATAGCCCGAGAGAATGGTTTTAAAAGAGGGCAAATGGTGCTTCATACTTCAGGATGTCTGCCAGCAGAAGTACTCATGCCGGCCAAAGAGCAAGGAGCATGGATTGGCTGCATGCATCCGCTGCAATCCTTTGCCAATAAAGAACATACTGGTGAAAGGTTAGCAGGCATATATTTTGCTTTAAGCGGACAGGCAGAGGTCATACAGCAAGCTGAAAAAATTGTGAATGCTTTAGGAGGAATCAGTTTTCATATTTTAGATACAGATAAGTCTCTTTATCATGGGGCTGCTTGCATTGTATCGAACTACACGGTTTCCTTGATGCACTGGGCAAGTCGGCTGTATGGAAAATTGGGTTTATCTTCTGAGGAGGCTTTAGCCGCATTATTGCCGTTGCTGGAGGGAACCCTGCAGAACATAAAGGAAATGGGAGTGGTCCAAGGGCTGACTGGCCCAATTAGTCGTGGAGATGGTATTACGGTAAAAGCGCACCTGGAGGCCTTTGAGAATGAAATAAACAAGAGTTTATATAGTGAGCTTGGGATGTATACTCTAGGGATTGCCTTAGAGAAAGGTACAGTTAATCAGGAGCAAGCTGCAAGTATAGAAGAAATATTAAGAAGTGATAACAGGGGGAAATCATCATGAGTGGCAATGAAAAGATTACAACGACAGTGATTCAGCAGCGAAAAATAGAGGGAAAAGCCATTACCATGCTAACAGCTTATGATTTTTCTACGGCAAAGTTTCTTGATGATGCCCAGATTGATATGCTATTAGTAGGTGATTCTTTAGGAAATGTCATATTGGGATATGATTCAACTCTGCCTGTTACGATGGAGGATATGATTCATCATGGAAAAGCAGTATGCCGAGGGGTAAAAAATGCAATGGTAGTTGTAGATATGCCTTTTATGTCTTATCAGGTTTCCACAGAACAGGCAATAGCCAATGCAGGCAGGATTATGAAAGAAACAGGTGCCCAAGCTGTTAAATTAGAAGGCGGTAGTGAAATTGCTGAAGCAGTAAAGAAAATAGTTGCTGCCGGAATTCCTGTAGTGGGACATTTGGGTTTAACACCCCAGTCAGTTCATAGTTTAGGCGGTTTTAAAGTACAGGGAAAAGAAGAAAAAGGAGCACAAAAACTGCTTAATGATGCTAAGATTCTAGAAGAAAGCGGAGCTTTCGCTGTTGTTCTAGAATGTGTGCCAGCCTTACTGGCACAAAAAGTAACTCAGCAACTCAAGATACCAACCATTGGTATCGGCGCAGGTGCATACTGTGATGGTCAGGTATTGGTCATCAATGATCTGCTCGGTTTATATCCTGGGTTTGCTCCTAAATTTGTAAAGCAATATGCTGCATTGCATGTAGCAATAGCGCAAGCAGTGGCCGATTATAAAAAAGAAGTGGCAGAAAAAATATTTCCTTCGGCGGAGCATAGTTTTAAAATATCTGATGGCATCTTAGAAAAATTATACTAGCGGTCCGCCAAGACTAAAGCTATGGGATGAATTGCGCGAGATTTTTCGCCCAGCAAGGCGGAGGAGCCGCACATATCGGACATAGGTAAGGGTGACGACAAGGAAGCCGGACGAAAAATCTCGCGACAAGAACACCATGGATTTAGGCTTGCTGGACTACTATACCTCATCTGGGTTATGAGGCATTAAGGCAGCAAGGGAAGAAGGGGAATGAAATCATGAGAATTATTGAAACCATAGAGGAAATGAAGATTTTTGTTAAGCAGGTGAAAGCAAGAGGTTTGTCAATTGGCTTAGTACCCACCATGGGATCCTTGCATGAAGGACATCTTGCGTTAATGCGTCAGGCAAAAAAACAGTGTGATGTCGTTGTGGTAAGTATTTTTGTGAATCCTACTCAATTTGGCCCTAATGAAGATTATGCAAAATATCCAAGAGACTTAACTGGCGATAGTGTACAAGCAGGTACTGCGGGTGTAGATGTCATTTTTCATCCTCAAGCACAGGAGATGTATCCTAAGGGATATAGCAGTTTTATTGAAATTGACGGCATTACGCAGAAACTATGCGGTTTGTCTCGTCCGGGTCATTTTCGTGGAGTCGCTACTGTTGTGACTAAATTGTTTAATATCATTCAGCCTGACATCGCCTTCTTTGGTCAGAAGGATGCCCAGCAGGTATTGGTGCTTCAGCGCATGGCTTCTGATCTAAATATGGATGTTATCATTGAGGTTATACCTATTGTGCGGGAAGAAGATGGACTCGCCATGAGCTCTCGTAATGCTTTCTTATCTGTTGAAGAACGCAAAGCGGCATTAGTGCTGTCTTCTAGCTTGCAGCTAGCCAAGCAGCTTGTTGCCAGCGGTGAGATAAACGCAGAAACCATCAGGCAGCAGGTGATAGCAAACATCCAATTGGAAGAACTGGCGCAAATTGATTATGCAGAAATACACAGCTATCCGCTATTAGAAAATATAGACCAGATTGTCGGTAAAGCTCTTCTAGCCTTAGCAGTGCGTATTGGCAACACTCGTTTAATTGATAACATCATTTTGGAGGGATAATTTTTATGTTTATTACATGTTTAAAGGCCAAAATTCATTGTGCCACGGTGACGGAGGCTAATCTTAATTATATGGGAAGTATCACCATTGATGAAAGCTTACTGGCAGCTTCAGGAATTCTGCCTAATGAAAAAGTGCAAATTGTAAATAATAACAATGGTAACCGTTTTGAAACCTATGTGATTGTCGGCGAGAAAGATTCTGGCGTCATTTGTTTAAATGGTGCTGCAGCTCGTTTAGTACAGCCTGATGATAAGGTCATCATTATTTCCTATGGGATGATGACTGAAGAAGAAGCAAAAGACTTTACTCCTACTGTAGTGATGGTGGGTGAGAATAATAAAGTTAAGGAAATTCGCGGCAAAGAAATCCACGGACAGATTGCTGACTAAAAAGAATAAGGAAAGGATGATTTAACCGCAGAGGCGCAGAGAAAACTGAGAGAGAAGGATTTATCTTTTCTCTGTGTCCTCTGCGCCTCTGCAGTTGAAAAAATCCCCATGTTTTTCCATTGGTACTTATTTTGTTGTGTTTTTCTAAAAGAACACATTGAAAAAGGAAAGACTCCCATCAATCCAGAATACATAAAGAATATAAGTAAAATTAAAGGAGGACGCTAACATGATTTATGGACAGTTAAAAAATTTTGAACAAGAGAAGGCTGCTTTGTCTCCTGCCTTGCAAAGAGGTTTGCTGTATTTAATCAATACTGATTTGTCTAGTTTGCCAGTTGGTCGGCATGAAATTGAAGGGGATACCATATTTGCCTCCGTTTCAGAATATGAAACGGAATCTAAAGAGAAAAGAAAGCCAGAGGCCCATCAGAAGTATATTGATATACAGTATGTAGTTTCGGGGGAAGAAATGATTGGGTGTAGTCCGCTATCTCCAGAGTACGAAGTCCTTCAGGATGAACTGACCCTAAGAGATTTGATTTTTTATCAAGGGGTACAGCAAGAGGTAGAGCTGC
>JBEQCC010000065.1:0-8853 GCA_041639455.1 Pelosinus sp.
GAGAACCTTGATGATGATAAAAGCTCATAAGCAAATTTTTTTAATTTCAAATTCTGAAACTGGAATGCAATTGATTTCGGAAATTAATGACGTGACTGGGCTGATTAAGAGTGGAGAGGAGGAGCTGACAGGTTCAAACTTTGATACAATAGATGAAGTAGACATTACTGCCTGTGCTTTTGAATCCTGTACAATATTCTGGAGCCTTAATAAATTGCGATTAAGCCTTGGTGGATAAGCAGGTACTGCGATAACACCAGCATACAGGCATCCCATAAAAGCAACGATATAGTCCAGTCCCGCGGGATAAAGTAGTAAAGCACGTTCGCCCTGTAAATTAAGACTTTGCAAAAAAGCTCCAACCGCTCTGGCCCGCAGGTCTAATTCCCTATAAGTTAAATAGCTTTCTTCTGCCCCGTTGGTCAAAAAAGTATATATCCGCTTTTCGGGATTTCCAAGAGTTCGATACTTGAGAAGTTCTATCATTGAAGAAACTTTTTCCATCGAGTCAGCAATTGTCTTTTTCATAAACCAACCTCCAAATTCTTATTTCTCCCAGTCCACATAAATAAAGAAAACGCCTTAAGGCGTTTTTAATCTATGATTTATATTTTCCGGTCTAAAGTTTAAATCTGCTCACGTTTTCATTCATTTTAATGGCTATATTAGCCAGTTCAGCAATATTACCAGCCACTCTTACCATACTGGCTGTTTGTTCTTCTGTAGCTGCTGCTACTGTTTGAGTCTTACCGGAAGTAGACGAAGTAGTTTCACTAACGGTTTGAATACTTCCAGCAGTATCCTGTGTCCCTTGAGCAATTTCTTCAGATGCTTGAGACATTTCCTTAATGTTACTACTGATTTCTTCCAGTTGTTCAATGATCTTTTGAAAACCTGTTTTTGTATTAAATGCAACCTCTTTACCTTTTTCCGTTTCAATTGATGCGATATTTGATATCTCTGTCATATTGTTTATTTCATCACTAATACTCTGGATAATAGAAGAAATCTCTCGCGTTGAATTCTCAGATTGCTCAGCAAGTTTTCTAACCTCTTCAGCAACGACAGCAAAACCTTTTCCTGCTTCACCGGCTCGTGCGGCCTCAATTGCAGCATTTAATGCAAGTAAGTTGGTCTGACCCGCAATATTGGAAATCACATCAATAATCGTTATGATTTGTTTTGATGATTTATTTAAAGCAAGTGTAGCGCTCCCTATTCTCTCCATAGAACTGAAAATAGTTTCATTTTGATTTACTACTTCTTCTAGTAATTTCATACCTTTTTGCGATTCCATTACTGCATCTTGAGTATTGTTGTCTATTTGCATTGTTCCTGCACTTAGCTCCTCCGCGCTAGCTGAAACCTCTTCTATCGTTGTTGAAATATCAGTAATACTCGCCGCTGATTCACTGGCACTTACGGCAATATCAGTTATGTTTGTGGAAATTGATTCAGCCGACCGTGAGAACGCATCAGTTGTAGCAGTTAATTCTTCGCAAGAAGCCGCTAAAGTGGACGATGATTCTTGAATCAGAAGGACTGTCTCACGAACATGTGTCTTCGTCGCCTCAAGGCAAATTAACATATCACCAATTTCATCATTGACTGATCTTTTATAATGGCTCGATGTCAAATTTAACTGTCCCATCTGGACTACAACTTCATTTAATATAGAAATACGCTTTAGTAATCGTTTCGTATAAAAAAGTGCTATTATCATGCATAAAACGGAAATAATCACCGAAGCGATCTGTATTGTTACGTTCGCTTTACCTATATACTTGTCCACTGCATTTGATTTTATATTAAAGTATGCCCCTTGAATTTCAGATAGTATGGAAAAATCAGCATTAATCCGATCTACTAAATTCCTTCCTTGCGTAGTTAATTCACCAAGATTCGAAGCATTTATCTTTTTAGCTTGAATTACTTTTTCACCTAGAACTTGATATTCTTGCAGTTCTTGAAGTAATTTTGCACTTTGTTCTTGAGTGTCTTTTTCTTTAGAATTTTCATTGTAGTCTTGTACTTCATTTATTGCTTTACTTAAATCCTTTTGGTAATTCGTTTCATAGACCGCTCCATCACCATACAGTATAAATCCTCTCATATTTAATAACGCATTAGTAAATAAATTATGAGCCTCTTTAGTCTGTAGCATTCGCGGCACCGTATGAGCTGAAACTTTGTTCACCTCATCCGCTACAAATTTAAAGTTATAAACTGAAAGAATCGCCAATGAGACAAACAAAGTAATAATTAAAGCATATATACTGATGACTTGCACTAATAATGAAATCCTTTTTCCCTTAAACATATTAAATTCTCCTCGTGAAATAATACGATACAATCCTGTTAAAGCATGTAAGTTCTATTTTTAAGTTATTTTGTAAAACCTGTAGCATCATTGTATATAAACTTTTATTGGGTAAATATTTAGCTGCTTTTACATTCCCGATTCATAAAATATCTTCGATAACCAATCGCTAAGTCTTTGATTATCGAATTCTCTAATTCTCTGCCAGCGTTATGTATATAAAAATGATCTCCTTGAAACATTCGTGTTTTAAAGCCGCCGATAGTCTGTTCTTTCCATAATTTCAAATCGTTATAGCTGACTTCCGGATCTTTTATTCCGCCAAAAGCAGAAATAGAGCAATCCAGCGGAATACCGGATGAGTATACGTATGTCTCATGAAGTGCGAAATCCGCTCTGAGCGAAGGTAATAATACCTTCATTAATTCACTATTTTGTAATACTGCATCCGGAGTACCGTTATATTCGCGTAATCGCTCAACAAACTCGATATCTGGCAGTAAGTGCATCGGAGCTTTTCTTTTCGCTATTGTGGGAGCGCGATAACTAGATACAAATAAATGAACAGGACTAATCCCTTTTCTTTGTAGTCGACGAGCCAATTCAAAGCTAATTAAAGCACCTAAACTATGTCCCAAAAAAGCAAATGGAATATTCAATTCTGGCAGAAGTACACTGGCTAACGCATCGATTAGAGGCTCCATTGATGCAAACGGCGATTCAAGTATCCTTTTCTCCCTTCCAGGGTATTGAATGGGACAAATATCAATTTCCTGCGGAAACGAATTAATCCAATTGCGAAAAACAGAGGCACTGCCTCCAGCATAAGGAAAGCAAAAAAGACGTAAACGGGGATAGCTATTCGGTCTTCTGTACGGAATCCATGTATTTGACATGAAAGTTTTGCTCATAATGATCTCCTTGTTAAATATTAATTGCAAAAAAGAAACGCCCTAAAGCGCCTATCCATTATATTAAAATCCCTTCTAACTCTAGCTTTCTTTTCTCATCCAACATAGATATTTCTACTGTAATGCGTCGATTTCTATGGGAAATCTTCTTAACAATATGCTCTAATCCGACTAAAGGTCCGTTGAGTATCTGTAATTGTTCCTTATGCTTTACAACTGTACTGACTTCAACAATTCCATCGCTCCCCATTAACCTCTGAATTAATCGTTTTTCTTCATTCATTATCGGAACTAGGGCTTCGCCGCTATATACTAACCAAGCAATATTAACTTTGCACATGCGTAATAATTGGTCAAATCCTCTGATCTTTTCTCTAGGGCATGAAATAAACAAATATCCATCAAATAACGGCCTTATTAGCCGGATAATGGCTCCCTGCTTGCGCCAGCTGATCCTCCTCTTAGGATAAATAAGCTCAACCTCAGGAAACATTTTTTGTAACATAGTCAAAGCTGTATCCTCTTTACCACAAACCGTACGCAATACATACCATTCAATAACTATCACCTCCTAAAAAACAGCATACAGAACCATTGAGGAATAAAAAAAACTACCTCATGCAATGCAAATTATAACGTTCTCCTACTCCTTTTCACGCGCCTCCGCAGTGAAAATTCGGGAGAATTTTTTTGCTTTCCTTTATTTAAATACATAACAATAATCAACCATTAGTCTCCTATTTCTACTTATTTCTACCAGAAATCCCACTTTATTTCTATAGAGATTGTCAGAAAAAACATTTTTAGTGACTATAATGTCGCTTAGCTTGAATGAAAATATTTGTTTTATCGAAGGGAACAACAAGAATCCCCCCTTAGTGAACATTGCATCCTGCTTGTTCATTAAGGGGGGATTCCCTAGGGATAGAGATTTCTGAGCTACATACAATACCGGCTCTGAAACTCTTTGGCGTGTTCTAAGGTCATTAATGCTGTTTCTTTTGTATTGGCCAACTTAACCAAATAGGTTTTATTACCCCAGGGGGAAAGCTCCATCACCATATCCGGATTAATGATAAAGCCTTTATGACAGCGAAAAAAGCGGTGCTTTTCTAAACATTCTTCAAATCTTAGAAGAGACTCATAGGTTTGGACAACCATATCTCCTATAACATGAATCATGGTTTTACGCTCATTGCGTGTAATAAATATAATATCGGAAACATTGATAAACGTACTTTTATCATTGGACAGAACTTTAAGTTTGAGATTTTCTTTTCTGCTCAACGTTCTTTCCCATTTAAAAACGGCTTCTCTTTCTGTTTTTAATTTCTTAATTCGTTTTATCGTTTGCTGAATCCTTTCTAAGTCAAAAGGTTTAACAAGATAATCAAATGCATAAACTTCAAAAGCCTCACGGGCATAACAATTAAAACCAGTCGCAAAGATGAGAAAAATATTAGGATTAATATCAAAGATTTCTTTCGAAGCTTCAATACCGCTTACTTTTGGCATATCAATATCCAAAAATATAACCTCTGGTTCCAGTTCTTCCACCATCTCAACGAGCTGCCGACCGTTCTCCGCTTCACCAACAATACTAATCCCTGGCAGCTTCTCAATAACGTTTTTTAACACTCGTCGCATTAAGGGATCATCATCAGCAATAATGACTTTTAACATAGTATAATTACCTTTCAACAACTTAAACTATTATTCTTGATCTTGCAAATGTTCTGGTACCACAGGCTGATAATCCCCACTAACACACATGATCATAAAACCAGTAAGTGCCACAGACATCATGAAAGAAGCTAAATAATTAAGTAATTTTATCTTAAGATTTTGCACCATACATCTCCCTTTCTTATCCAAATTCACTCTATTTTCAGTATAAAAGTATAACATACCAACCACAAGCATCCTTGTTCAATCACCCTGTATATTTGTCCAAAAAGGCTGTTTTATAGTTTAAAAGGGAGCGCACACCTGTCAAATACTATTTCTATGGCGGCAATAAAGTGATAACCGGCAGGAGTGATGCTGAAAATTTGCCGCAAAAATCCTCCAATGCTTGCCACAGTAAGAGCAGAACTTGTCGGAATCTCTCCCCAGAAGATCAATATGCTCATCCCAATGGTCCAGGCAGCAATGAAAATATAAGAAAGCCTTCTGAAACGAGCTCTTTTTGCAGTCGAGACAATAGGCTTTGCCGGCGTATCGGCAGGCACCCACCTATACACAACATATACGCCTACAA
Organism: Pelosinus sp.; assembly: GCA_041639455.1. Taxonomy (GTDB): domain Bacteria; phylum Bacillota; class Negativicutes; order DSM-13327; family DSM-13327; genus Pelosinus. The sequence goes on from JBEQCC010000065.1 coordinate 5,492, forward strand.
CTGCAGAAAAAATCACCAAAAATAATAACAGTTTCTGGGATGCTAGCCCTCCAAAGCTGAAAGCCAGCTCACCAATCCCCGTCAAAATGACAGTACCTATCATCGTACAACGGAATAAACTTGATGCATGGGCTCCCCCGGAAATAATTCGCAAGCCATTAAGCGTAAACCAGGCAGTCAGTACATAAGGTAACATCCTCAACCCCCACGCAACACCAACGAGAAATCCAACGCCGACAAAAAAAGCTAAAAATATCTCCGCCCCAAACCGCACCGTATCCGTATTTTTAACGTCAAGCTGTAATTCCCTGCCCAAATACTGCGCTATGCCCACGGCAGCCTCTCTCACCCCAATCAATATTGCCACCTCCTTTGGAGATTATTTGTCCCCATAGGCTGCGGTTTATCTTGTTGACCTAATGGAATAACAACTTGAAAACATGTACTTTGACTATCACTGTTCACCAGGATATTCCCCTTGTATCTATGGACCAGTTTTTGAATACTATAAAGCCCCATACCTCGTCCTTCCCCCTTCGTTGAAAATCCTGGTGCAAATATTTCTGTGATTAATTCTTGCGGGATGGGAGATCCGTAATTTCTCACTTCCAGCACATATCCTTCCAAATTCTGTCTGATGGCAACCTCCACCTTTCTCTCTAATGGCGTAAGCCCCTCCACCGCATCCAGGGCATTGTCAATCAAATTACCCAAAATCACATTGATACCCCTTGCTTCCAAAGGGAACTGCTGCAAACTTGTTTCCACGCTTATCTGTAAATCAATTTTACGTGCCTCTGCCAATCCAATCTTAACATACAGCAATGCCGTAACACCCAGATTATCAGTTCTTACCAATTGAGAAGTAACAGAGACTTCACTCACACTCTTTTTCAAATAGTCGCGAGCCGCCTGAAACTCCTCCACTTCCAGCAATCCATAGACCACCTGCAATTCGTGAGTGAAATCGTGACGCTGTATCCGCATCGTATGTAGTAATTCTTTCAAATGGTGGAGGTTATTGAGCTGCATTTTGGACTCAACATCGCTTTTAGTAAGTCTAATAAATTGCCTGACAACAATTATGGTGATAATGGGTAATATTACGTTTATAATAATAAAGTACAAATAAAAATAAAAATGGGGAAGAAACTCCATATATTGAAGAAAATATTTCCAACAAAGGAAATCAATTAATAAACTTTGGGTTAATAACAACGCTCCAATCCAAAGAAAACGTTTACTTTCTATATTATCCCATATATTTACTAACCGAACATTAATCTGACGAATCAGGAATATGAGCAGTACATTTATTGTTAGTTTTGAGACAAAATATGGAATCCGCGACCACCAGTTATGTTCACTTACAATAGCAATAGGTTGATCCATTATAAGTGTATATGAAGTTAGTGATAAGACCTCAATGCAGCTATAAGCACTCCACCCTAATAACACAGCCAAAATACTAGTTTTATATGAAATTTGCATGGTGCGGTATATGATCCCGCTAAGAGCTGCCACCTGTATTACCGCGTGTACGCCAAAAGGGATGGAAATCAATTTCCCGACAACCAAAAACAGAAAAACACCGAAAATCGTCTGCAAACATCCGATCTGTAAAATTTGACGAAATGTTGGTCTGAGCCCAAGAAGTGACAAACTCAGCCAACCTAATATCAGCGCTTCTGGAAAAGAATAAACAAGAATGATAACCAAGTTAAGCTTTGGCATTTCTCCCCTCCTTTAAAATATCAACAAGCATCTTTCATGTTTTTTGACCGCAAAAATAGAAGCAAGACATCCAGTCTCACTTTTTCAAGTTGCAACCTGGCAATCATAGGTTTAAAACCCTGTAGATCCATGGCTTTGCGTCCTCACCTTTCGATAAGTTTGCTAATTATTCTATTGTCTAAATTATACAATATTTAGCAAATTATGTCAATATTTATTCCAGGAACTACGTCCTATAACATTTACAAACAAAATGACTTATGACCCTGTTGGTCTATTTTGATAAGAAAATTACCTATTATTGATGTTTTCTAGCTGTACGGCAAATTGCTCCGAGTTTAATTTTGGAAAATTATACCATTCTCTTATATAGTGACGACTATTCATTTGTATGATAAAATATTTATTATGTAAACTAAGTGGTAGAAAGGATTTGGGATTATGCGTCCAGTATGCAAAATTCTGATGCTCTTGGCAATTCCTGCAAGATTAGTAAAAGCTCTCTACTCCAGGAATATTAGTGTTTGCCAGTTACCAAACAGTATCGAAGTTCAATCTGGTGAAGCCGTGAATACATTTCAAGTATCACAGGTTTATAATGATTCCATAGAAAGATATGAAAGTTATTAAAGAATGCTCTCTTTTTAATTCTGTAAGCTCTAATATAAAAGTACACAATGATTGCAAAGGTAATGCTGCGCAACATTGTGTACTTTTTATTTGACTATTATATATTAACTTTGCGTTATCGATTATAGCTTTTCCCAAGCTAAATTCAGACTCTCTTAGCATTGGTGACTACAAGATCAGGGTCTTCATCACCAAAAGGTTTCACTTCAAAACTAACGATTGGCCGTTTTTCTTTACTGATAAATCCTATATCCATCAGCACTCTTCAATGGCAATCTTTCTAAAGGTTTCCTCAATAGGACCTTCCCCTTTTATCACAGCGGGATAGGCCATAAAGTATATTAGGCCAACCATCATATATTTTCGTATGGACTCATTCATGAACACTCGTCTCCAAGCATACTTATATTTTTTATTTCTTTACAATCACTCGACGTACAGCCTGAATGATTGATGGCGTATCAAGTCCGTGTTTTGCCAATAGTTCGTTATAATCCCCAGACTCACCAAATACATCCTTAACACCTACAAATTCCATCGGTACAGGTTTATTCACCGCTAGCACTTCTGTTACCGCCGAGCCGAGACCACCAATGACACTGGCTTCTTCCACAGTGACTACCGCACCCGTTTTAGCAGCTGATTGGATGACTAGTGCGCTATCAATAGGTTTAACGGTATGCATATCAATGACTTCAGCATCAATGCCCTCAGCCAGCAGTATTTTTCTGGCTTCCATTGCCCGATGAACCATATAGCCGTTAGCAATAATGGTCACATTTTTCCCCTCTGCCAAGACATTGCCTTTACCAATAACAAAAGGACAATGATCTGCGTTATACACCGGGGGGACTTCTGCTCTGCTCAATCGTAAATATACGGGACCAATATATTCTGCAACCTCCGTAACTGAAGCTCTAGCTGCATACTCATCCGCTGGCACAATTACCTTAAGATTAGGAAGAGAGCGCATGATGGCTACGTCTTCTATCGCCTGG
>JBEQCC010000066.1:0-1015 GCA_041639455.1 Pelosinus sp.
CAAGCAGTATAGCTATTGAAGAGATTTGCCAGCGTATTCATCGGCGGGTTAGTGAATTTCGCGAGACTAATACTAAAATTCCTCTTAGTATTTCCATTGGATTTAGTGTTAAAGCTTATCCTAAGCAAAGTGTAGCTGATGTATTTAAAGTTGCTGATGATAATATGTATCGGGAAAAATTACATAGCAGCCAAAGTATTCGGAATTCCATCGTTAAGACTCTTAGCAAAGCTCTGGAGGTTCGGGATTTTGTTAATGATGGGCATACTGATCGATTGGAGATATTAGTCGTAAAGTTGGCAGAAGCGATAGGAATAGAGTCGAGTAAATTACCTGACTTATGTCTTTTGGGTCGTTTCCATGACATTGGTAAAGTAGGCATACCTGATCATATCCTTTTTAAATCAAGCCGTTTGTCAGATGAAGAGTTTATAATTATGAGACGTCATTCTGAGATCGGCTATCGAATGGCTCAGTCTTCCGGTGAGTTATTGCCAATTGCGGATTGGATATTAAAACATCAAGAATGGTGGAATGGACAAGGCTATCCACTAGGAATCAAGAATGAGGAAATACCTTTAGCGTGTCGCATCTTATCTATTGCCGATGCTTTTGATGCAATGACGAATGATCGTCCTTATCGTAAAGCCATGACTCATGAAGAGGCTATAGCTGAAATTGAACGTTGTGCTGGTACACAATTTGATCCTAATTTAGTACCGCTCTTTAAACAGATTGTTGCTGCGGAGTCAGACAAGCTAAAAGAAGTGTGTCATGTAATTCAAATTTGAATTGTATATATTACTATTTTTATAAAAATAAATAAGATCATAAATTCTAGTAAATCTCATAAAATACTCTTTATAATAGCTTATAAGGAGGCGCCATACTTGTTAATTCATATACAGTGCGGAAGTACAGTACATTTTAATAGCTTTGGTATGGGAAAATGTTTAGGATGTGGCAGGATTATTAATGTGCGAATCTCTTCTAAATGAATCTATAGTTAGAAGAT
>JBEQCC010000066.1:1025-8821 GCA_041639455.1 Pelosinus sp.
GCGTTTATAGGAAATTAGTTTGTGATGAATAAATCACATCCTTTTTTGCGTAAAAAAATGTAGTCAACAATAAGATGATTTGAATTAAATAATTAAATTCAAATTAAATAATTAAAAAAAACGACAAAATCTTGCAAATTCTCTCGAATTCGCAGGATTTCGCCATATTGATGGCAAACATGTATTAAGTGAAAAGAGGAAGGCAATAATGCAAAAGTAGAAAAAATTGTTTTTGCGACTTTGTTAGACTCTAAAAGAAAGGGGAATTGTAAATAATATGATAGGTTTGGAGTTTTTAGTGGTCTTAGGCTGTTTGATCTTAGGTACTCGTTATGGTGGAATGGGATTAGGGTTAATTAGTGGTATCGGTCTTTTTATTCTTACCTTTGGTTTTAATCTGCAACCCGGTCAACCACCTGTTGATGTTATGTTAACGATTTTAGCAGTAATTGCCTGTGCTTCTGTATTGCAAACTGCTGGAGGTTTAAATGTGATGATGAAGGTTGCGGAGCGTATATTACGCCGTCACCCTTCTTACATCACGATTCTAGCCCCAATAACTACTTGGACATTGACGTTTTTATGCGGTACTGGTCATGTCGTTTATACAATGTTTCCTATTATCTATGACATTGCGGTTAAAAAAGGAATTCGTCCTGAAAGACCAATGGCTGTTGCTTCCGTTGCATCTCAGATGGGAATTGGTGCATCTCCTGTATCCGTTTCAGTTGTATCTATGGCCTCGATTCTAGCTCAATCCCAGGGTATAGGTAGTGCGATTGGTCTTCTTGATTTGTTGTCTGTTTCCATTCCATCTACATTGTTGGGAGTTGTTGTTGCTGCCCTTTGGAGTATGAGGCGTGGCAAGGATCTAGACAAGGATGAAGAATTTCAAGCAAAAATTCAGGATCCAGAGCAAAAAGAATATGTTTATGGAACTTCTGATACTCTATTAGACAAGGTCTTCCCAAAAGAATCCTATTGGGCAACCTGGATATTCTTTGCTGCTATTGGTGTTGTTGTTCTATTTGGTGCATTCCCTAATTTACTTCCTTCTTTTGGTCCTGTTGGTAAATTGAAACCATTATCGATGAATCTAGTTATCCAGATGTTGATGCTAATTGCAGGTGCTATTATTCTGATTGTTTGTAAGGTGAATCAAAGGGAGATATCCAATGGTCCTGTTTTTAAAGCAGGTATGGTTGCAATTGTTTCTGTATTTGGTGTAGCATGGATGAGTGAAACCTTCTTTCAGGCACATTTCGCCTTATTGAAGAGTACATTAGCGGGCGTTGTTGCTAGTCAGCCTTGGATGTATGCTATTGTATTGTTCCTAGTCTCAAAATTAGTGAATAGTCAAGGGGCTGCTGTTACTGCAATTGCTCCTTTAGGTCTTAGTTTGGGAGTCGACCCCAAAATGATGGTAGCCTTTTTCTCCGCATCCTATGGATATTTTGTTTTACCAACCTACCCTAGTGATTTAGCGTGTATCGGATTTGACCGGTCGGGTACCACTCGAATTGGTAAATTTATTATCAATCATAGTTTTATTGCTCCTGGTCTAATTGGTGTAGGGGTTGGATGTCTTACAGGCTATTTCTTGGTTAAAATACTCATGTAACAAAAAAAAATCTCTCATCTTTGATGAGAGATTTTTTAGTCATTATAGGAATAAAATGATGAGTCTTGAGAAAAAATATTGATATATTATGTAATTTATAAGATAATATTTGATATATGAAGTATTTTTATCAGAAGTGGAGGAATCGCTAGTGTGTCCGTTTAAAGGAGACTGTTCCATGCTTTGTCCGCCAGAACTTTACCGCGAAAGGCATAAAACATGCGCGAGATATATGGTCGCCAGTAAAGTTGGCATGGCAGCCGTACCTCATGAAATGTCAGCTATTAATTATGCTTTAATCCAAACGTTAAGAGGGTGAACGTAGTGTAAAGTGCCGCCTCAATGTGAGGCGGCACTTGATGCACACTGGCAGAATCATTATAGTTTCGGTAAGGGAGCGTTTTTTATGAATGAAGTGATTAGGACCATTAAAAATAGACGTAGTGTACGTATATATCGAGAAGAGCAAATTACAGAGGAAGAATTACAGATTATAGTGGAAGCTGGTTTGTGGGCTCCTAGTGGCCACAACACGCAGCCATGGCACATTACTGTTATTCAAGATAAAGACCTTCTATCGCATATGAGTAACATAGCCACTAAAGGAATGGCACAGTCTCCACTAGAGTGGGTTGCTCGTATGGGGAAGAGCAGACGTAACCTCTTTCATAATGCACCAACTGTACTTATTGTATCAGGTAAACAAGCAGATGAGGATATGCTGAATTCAGCTGTTGATTGTTCTGCTGCTATTCAAAATATGCTATTAGCTGCAGAATCGTTGGATATTGGTTCTTGTTGGATTGGATTAATTCGCTTCTTCTTTGTTCAAGAGGAAGAAGTCAAAAAACTGCTGTTGCCAGAAGGTGTCAAACCGCTATATGCTGTTTGCCTAGGTTACAAGGGAAGAGCAAATGGAAAAGGACCGGAACGTAAAAGTGAAAATGTTAGCTATATTCGTTAATAGAATGTTGGAAAGCGTTATTTTTAGATAGAGTAAGGATAAATCGAGTATACTTGTCCTATAGGAAAATGTGGCAATCTGTGTATGAAGAGGGGAAAATAATGAGTGAATTATTTGAGAAGATCGGCGTTTCTGCCCAATTGGCAGCAGGTTTAGGGAAGGCGAAAATTGATGTCCCGACGGGAATACAGACAAAAGTAATTCCTTTGTTTTTAGCAGGCAGGGATATAATCGGTCAATCGGCAACAGGTACAGGTAAAACACTAGCTTATTTATTGCCTTTATTTCAAAAGATTGATGTGAGCAGACGAGAGATGCAGGTTATGATTCTTGCCCCTACCCATGAACTTGCTATTCAGATACAGCGGCAAATTGAATTTTTATCGAAGAATTCAGAGATTGCTGTAACGTCTACTCCTATTATTGGGAATGTAAATATAGCTAGGCAAATAGACAAATTAAAAGAGAAACCACATATTATAGTGGGTTCTAGTGGGCGCATATTGGAATTGATACAAAAAAAGAAAATAACGTCTCAGACAATCAAAACAATTATTATTGATGAAGCCGACCGTTTATTAGATGACAAAAATGTGGATAGTGTAAAAGCAGTTCTAAAGACTACGCTTAAAGATCGGCAGATTTTGTTGTTTTCGGCTACGATAACTTCAAATACGTTGGCAATTGCTAAAGGGATCATGCGTAACCCAGAGATCATTACAATTGCTGAAGAAAGTAACGATAGACCTGATATTTCACATATGTATTTTGTGACAGATCAGAGAGATAAAATTGAAGTCATACGTAAAATGGTACGACTTATTAATGCTAAACGTGCATTAGTTTTTATAAATAAAAGTGATGACATCGAAGAAACTACTGAAAAGCTTGTATATCATGGACTAAAAGCTGCGGGCATACATGGAAGCTCTGTAAAAGGAGATCGTAAGAAATCATTAGAAGATTTTCGCAAGGGGAAAGTTCAATTATTAGTTGCTTCTGATGTAGCAGCTCGCGGACTGGATATAGTCGGTATTGATTATGTATTTAATTTAGATTTGCCTGAAGATCCTGAAGTCTATTTACATCGTGTAGGAAGAACTGGACGAGCGGGAGAAAGTGGTATTGCTATATCAATTATTACCAAACAAGAAGTCGCTTTAATTCATAAATACGAGAAGCTTTTAAAAATAAAAATCGTAGCCAAACAGATGGAACACGGAAAAATATTGGATAAATACAAAGCAGTTCGTAAGTAGAAATGAAGTATAAGGCTTGGCATTTGCCAAGTCTTTTCTTATAAATTTATAGGTTTAGGAGAACGTTGAACACATAGGACACAGAGTTTGCAGAGAGCACAGATGTTTTTAAACTCCATCTATCGTTACTCAGTGTTCTCAGTGGTTCGCTTTATATACTTAAAAGGACGCGAAGCATTTTTCTTATTATATTTTTGAGTTGTATGCAAATATAATGTGATACATATAATATAAAAGGAAGGGAGTGAGGGTGGTGAAATTGCTTTCGGTTGGTTTAAGCGGAACAACCCAGGATATCCGAGAAAGATTGCAATTGGATTGTAAAACATTAATTAAAGATGGATATAAAATAGCGATTGATGAGACCAATAAAGGGCATTATACTTTTATTGGTTGTAATGTTATGGAAGGAGAATTGTCTTTTCGTAATTATGAACGGATTAAAAATGCAGTAAAACATCATGTTGCTAATATGCTGGCTGAATTAATTATTTCAAGAGAAGAAAAGAAAATTGTTTATAAAATTGTTGAAGATAATTATTATTATTTTTCTGTAGAAGAGCGTAAAATTATTTACGATAATACATTGCAGTTATTAAATGATAATTATGGTGTGGTTGCGGATTTTGGTTTTGGCATGCGCAGCAAGAATATAGTGGAAAAAATTGCTGAATATCTTAACGCTCATCATGAGCTTGTATTAGAAGGATTTATCAATTTTCGATTGAAAGAATATCGGGAAAAGCTGGCTAGAGTAGTAGATACAGCTGTAGATGACTTTATGATGGAATTAGAATATCAAGAGTTTATTCGCGTATTGCGTTATTTTGTTACGATTCAGGAACCGCAGGTAGAGGAAGTACACGTAGTAATTATTAATTCTGGTACGTACAAAATTTTGGATGAACAGGGAAATTTAATTAGTAATCAAAAATTAGAGAACTTTGTGCTGGAAAATGATGATTCAATCAATCATGAAGATTTGCTTATTACAGCCCTCATTACGATAGCACCATATAGTGTTATGGTTCACATAGAGGATCATAATCGTGCTACGACTAAGAGTTTGATGGATATTATAAAGAACATCTTTGATGGCAGGTTTATGATATGCAACGGCTGTGACTTTTGTATAAACGCCTACAAGGAAGATCTAATGCCTACGCATTAAATCGCTAATGTAGATATTGACATTCATCTTGAAAATAGTTATTATTAGACTAATACTAGTAAAAGTAATGCAAAGGACAAGACAATAGTGTCACGGTCGTTTCAGAGAAAAGATGTCACCGGCTGTAAGCATCTTTACGTACACCATTATTGTTACCACCTTTAAACTGCTATGCTGAATGTTTTTTTGCTATTACAAGTAATAGCTATAAAGCGGTAAGCTGTGCCGGGGAGGAATTCCCGTTATCAATGATCAAGATGGGCTTTTGCCAATCAGGGTGGAATCGCGGGTTATAACTCTCGTCCCTATGGGGATGAGGGTTTATTTTTTTATTTCAGGGAATTTTTAAGGAGGAACAACTATGAAAAAGATACAAGTGACATTGAAAGATGGAAGCATACGTGAGGTTGAACAAGGAACTACATTAGCCGAATTTGCAGCATCCATTAGCCGTAGCTTGGCTAAAAGCGCCGTAGCTGCAAAAGTGGATGGACGTGTGACTGATTTACCAATTCAATTAAATAACGATGCAAAGGTTGAGTTTGTTACATTTGAAGACGCTGAAGGACGTGACGCTTTTCGTCATACTTCATCACATATATTAGCTCAGGCAGTAAAACGTTTATTTACGAATGTCAAAATTGCAATTGGTCCTGCTATTGCAAATGGATTTTATTATGATTTTGATGTAAATGAGGCTTTTACTCCAGAAGATTTAGAAAAAATTCAAGCTGAAATGGAGAAAATTGTTAAGGAAGATTTCCCTATTGAAAGAATGGAAGTTAGTCGTGACGAGGCGATCGGTATATTTGAAGAGTTAGGTGAAGATTATAAAGTAGAATTAATATGAGATTTACCAATTGATGTAACGATCTCCATGTATAAACAAGGAGAATTTGTCGATTTGTGCGCAGGTCCGCATCTTGCTTCCACTGGCAAGGTTAAATCCATTAAATTACAAAGTGTGGCTGGTGCCTATTGGCGCGGTGATGAAAAACGTAAAATGTTACAGCGTATTTATGGTACTTCTTTTGAGAAGAAGGCTGATTTAGAAGCATATCTGACGATGTTGGAAGAAGCTGCAAAGCGTGATCATCGTAAATTAGGGCGAGAACTTGATCTATTTAGTATACAAGAAGAAGGCCCTGGATTTCCATTTTTTCATCCAAAAGGTATGGTGTTGAGAAATGAACTTGAAAACTTCTGGCGCAAATTGCATTTTAAATATCGATATCAAGAAATTAAAACCCCTATTATTCTGAATCAAAAATTATGGCAGCAATCAGGTCATTGGGATCATTATAGAGAAAATATGTATTTTACTACTATTGATAATGACGGCTATGCTGTAAAGCCTATGAACTGTCCAGGAGGAATATTAGTTTATCGCACCCAGCATCATAGTTATCGGGAACTTCCTCTAAGAACAGCGGAATTAGGTTTAGTACATCGTCATGAAATTTCGGGAGCACTGCATGGCTTAATGCGAGTTCGGAGCTTTACTCAGGATGATGCTCATATCTTTATGTTGCCTTCTCAAATCAAAACAGAAATACAAGGTGTAATTGATTTATTTGATGCTGTGTACAGTACCTTTGGTCTATCATATCATGCAGAGTTAAGTACAAAACCTGAAAAAGCGATGGGCTCTGATGAGGTGTGGAACCTAACGACTAATGCTCTTAAAGATGCTTTGGAAGAAAGAGAAATGGAGTATCGCATAAATGAAGGTGATGGTGCGTTTTATGGTCCTAAAATTGACTTTCATTTAAGAGATTCTATTGGACGTACTTGGCAGTGCGGTACGATTCAGGTCGACCCCAACATGCCAGAGCGTCTTGATGCGGAGTTTGTGGGCGAAGACGGTGCCCGCCACCGGCCCATCATGCTGCACCGGGCCATCGTGGGTAGTCTGGAGCGCTTCATCGGGATTTTGATTGAGCAGCATGCAGGCGCGTTGCCTACATGGCTCGCCCCTGTGCAGGTGTCGGTGCTCAACATTACGGACGCGCAGTCCGATTACTGTCGCGAAATCGCTGCAAAGCTGGAAAAAGCGCTGCCCAATCAACGCCTTAGGGTGGCCCTTGACCTGCGTAATGAGAAGATTACGTATAAAATACGGGAGCATTCGTTGCAGAAGCTGCCCTATATCCTTGTCGCGGGCGACAAGGAAAAAGCTGCTGGAGCCGTAGCGGTGCGCGCCCGGGGTAATCGAGATCTCGGAGTGATGTCGGTAGAGGCCTTCGCAGAACTGATCGCCCAAGACATCGCCAACAAAGCCTGATTTTTTATTGAAACCTGCTTTGACGCGCGTCCAGCATGCGGTTGTTGCTACAAGATTTGTAGTGTTTTGATTGAAGGAAGATAGCCATCGCTACTGAATTTCGTGATCGTCGCCACCGTGAAGAGCGCAAGCACCGCCTGAACCGTGAAATCATGGCCCCGGAAGTTCGACTTTCCGGGCCAGAGAATGAGCCCCTCGGCGTTGTGAGCTTGATGGAAGCCTTGCGCATGGCTGGCGAACTGGACGTGGATCTGGTTGAAATCGCCGCCACGGCAAACCCTCCGGTGTGCCGCCTGATGGACTACGGCAAGTTCAAGTACCAGGAGCAAAAGCGTGCGGCTGAGGCCAAAGCCAAGCAAACGGTCATCGAGATCAAGGAAGTCAAGTTCCGTCCGGGTACGGACGATGGCGACTACAACATCAAGATGCGTAACATCCGCCGCTTTTTGGCGGATGGAGACAAGTGCAAGATCACGCTGCGGTTCCGTGGCCGTGAA
>JBEQCC010000067.1:0-8809 GCA_041639455.1 Pelosinus sp.
AGGTCTGGTGGGCAATCGAACTGATCCGCTGAATATGAGATGCTACATTTTGGGTTCTTGAAGCTGTTCCGGCAACTACTTGTGTGATCTGTTCAATACCCGATTTCACAGTTGATAGTTTCTCATGAATTAAATCAAATTCTTTTTGTATCTGCTCAACAGATTCTTTCCCTTTGGCGACTTCCTGATTTGCCTTTTCTACCACTCCTACCGCAGTTGCAATCTCTTGGCTCATGGAATTTATAATGATTGCAATATCGGTAGTGGCACTAGCTGACTGCTCTGCGAGCTTACGAACCTCATCTGCCACCACTGCAAACCCTCTGCCTGATTCACCAGCCCGCGCCGCTTCAATGGCTGCATTAAGGGCAAGAAGATTTGTTTGTGCAGCAATTGAGTTGATGACTTCTACGATACCTTTGATCTTGTCAGATGAATCGGAAATTTTATCCGTTGCTGTAGTGATTTCTACCATAGCAATGCTTACATTTTTATTCTGGCTGACCACGTTACCCAGCAATTCCATTCCTTTTTGGGCTTCATTTACAGCATTGTTTGTATGGGTGCTTACTTCTAAAGCTTGAAGTAATATAGGCAGTACTTAAATCAAAATGAGCAATATGACTTAATGCTTCCTTTAAGTCATTGAACCGACGGCTCATATGATTGCTATACCAAAGGATTATTCCGATTACAAGAAGTAAAACGCCTATATTGGCTATGATTGCAAAGGTATTTTGAGATTTGACACTTGTATCAATATAAGTTGTTTGTTCTTTAATAATACCATCTTGAACTGCAAATAAATTGTCAAAGTCTTTATCAAGAGCTTCTGAGGTCTTTACCATGAACTTGATTTGCTTTGCCATTTCAGGCTTATCTCCGGCTTTTTGTGCAATGATGATTTTATCGCTGTAATCGCGAAAACGGGTCACATTGTCAAGAGTTTGATCCGTAGCCGTTTGGGCGGCATCATTGTAAGATTGATCTATAAAAAATAAAAGTCAAATGGTCAAATAAAAACATTGACTTTTAATATGAAAGATTGGTAAAATATTAGTAGATAAAATGGTTAATATTGTGTTAAAAACACATAATTCTCGGAGTAAGATCAAATCCCATCGTCCCAAATACAAGGAAGTATAAAAATCACAGTATTGATGCAAAATTTGATAAACAGCTGTAAGAAATAAATCTGCAGCTATAGGAGAAAGTAGGTGAAGGTATGAAATTTATTGACTATTATGAAGTTTTAGGTGTGCCAAAGACTGCCACTGATAAAGAAATAAAAACGGCATATCGTAAACTAGCCAGACAATATCATCCTGATGTACAAAAAGGGAAGGAAAAGAAAGAGGCAGAAGAAAAATTTAAACAAATTAATGAGGCATATGAGGTATTAGGGGATGCTTCCAAGCGGGAAAAGTATGATACATTAGGAGAAAACTGGCGGATGGGTCAAGAATTTCAGCCGCCGCCCAATGCTTCCGGGTATCAGACGTATCACATGGATGGAATGGATGGCTTTGGTTTCAGCGACTTTTTCTCCTCGATTTTCGGGCAGGGATTTTCCAGCCAGCCAGATGGCTATGAGAGAGGTTATCAGGCAAGACAGTCCGGATATGAAGGGGAAGAGGTGGAAGCCACAATCAGCCTGACAGTGGAAGAACTGATGACAGGAGCAGAGAAAGACATTCAAATTCATGTACCAGTCATTTGTACTGCCTGTGAAGGACGGCGTTTTACCAGCAGGGGCGTATGTACTGCCTGTAAGGGTGCAGGAGTCACGGAAGAACACAAAAAGCTAAAGGTGAAAATTCCTGGCAAGTCTTATCCTGGTACTGTGCTGCGTCTAAAAGGTATGGGGGGCAAAGGCTCGAATAATGGTGCAAATGGAGATTTATATCTTCATGTAGAAATGAAACCTCACTTCAATTGGCGTATTGTCAACCAAATTGATTTAGAAGGTGATTTGATGATTTATCCGGAACAAGCTGTTTTAGGGGATCTGGTTTCAGTGCATACTCCATCGGGGATAGTTGAAGTGAAGATTCAGCCAGGAACTTCTTCTGGTCAGAAACTTCGTTTAAAAGATAGAGGATTTAAGAAGAATGCAACCTTGGGAGATTTGTATATAAAAATTCAGATTGATATTCCGCGAAATCTGAGGAAGGAAGAATTGGAGCTTTATAAACAAATTTATGCCCTGCGGCACAAAGAATTATAATTAAGGCTGTTATGCTCGTTATATAATAGAGGAGGTAAATAGTATGAATCAAGAAAAATACACACAAAAGGCATTGGCTGCCCTTTCGGAATCGCAGCAATTAACTGCGCTGCATTACCAGCAAGAGGTAAGTACCAGGCATTTATTATTAGCTCTAGCCAAAGAAGAAGATGGCATGATTGGGCAAATTCTGGCTCAATCACAAATTGATGTTAAACTCTTAAAGAGCAAGGTAGAGACATTAATCACGAATCAGCCTTCCGTTCGCGGTCAAGAGGGCAGTCTGCGAATGAATACAGCAATGATTCGTGTGCTGGGTTTAGCAGAAAAAATTGCATCCGGTTTGAAAGACGAATTTATCAGTACAGAACATTTATTACTGGCTGTTGTAGAAGACGGTGATAGTGATGTAGTGGAAGTCTGCAAAGAATTTGGGCTGCATCGCAGCCGTATCCAACAGATTGTAAAGGAATATCGTCAAGGACAGCGGATTACCAGTGACAATCCTGAAGACGGATACCAGGCATTATCAAAATACGGGCGGGATCTGACCGAAATGGCTAAACAGGGCAAATTAGATCCTGTTATTGGTCGGGATGAAGAAATTCGCAGAGCGATAGAGATACTATCCCGTCGCACCAAAAATAATCCTGTGCTGATCGGTGAGCCTGGAGTTGGAAAGACAGCGATTGTAGAAGGGTTAGCTCGGCGCATTGTAGCTGGGGATGTACCAGAAACGTTGAAGAATAAAAGCTTGTATTCCTTAGACCTTAGTTCTTTAGTGGCTGGTGCAAAATATCGGGGTGAGTTTGAGGAACGCTTGAAAAATGTTTTAAATGAAATTGTGAAATCAGAGGGGAAAATTTTACTGTTCATTGATGAACTTCATACAGTAGTGGGAGCTGGTGCTGCGGAGGGAGCTATGGATGCTGGCAATATTTTAAAGCCTATGCTTGCAAGAGGTGAACTTCGTTGTATTGGTGCTACCACTTTGAATGAATACCGTAAGCATATTGAGAAAGATGCAGCTTTGGAGCGCCGTTTCCAACCGGTTCTTGTGGATCAGCCTACAGTAGAGGATACAATTTCTATATTAAGAGGCTTAAAGGAGCGTTATGAAATTCATCATGGTGTTCGGATCAAAGACAGTGCTCTCGTGTCGGCAGCTGTACTGTCAGATCGATATATCTCCGATCGCTTCTTGCCTGATAAAGCGATTGACTTGGTAGATGAGGCTGGTGCGAAATTACGTACAGAAATTGATTCGATGCCCAGCGAGCTGGATGAGATTTTGCGCCGGGTGATGCAGCTCGAAATTGAAGAACAGGCTCTTAAAAAAGAGAGTGATGTTTCTTCCTTGGAGAAACTGAATACAATTCAAGAAGAACTAAAAAATCTGCGTCAAGAAACAGATGTGCTGAAAGTCCAATGGCAGGGAGAAAAGGAAGCTATACTGCGCCTGCGTGGTTTGAAAAAGGAAATTGAATCAGTCAAAGCCGAGATGGAGACTGCTGAAAGGGCTTATGATCTTACTCATTTGGCAGAGCTCAAATACGGTAAATTGCCAGAGCTGGAAGCACGGTTAAAGAATGAAGATGAATTACTAAATAAAAAACATAATGATAAAGTCCTGTTAAAAGAAGAAGTCGGTGAAGATGATATCGCCAAGATTGTCAGCCGCTGGACGGGTATTCCGGTTAGTCGCATGTTAGCGGGAGAACGAGAAAAACTGGCGAATTTAGAAAGCATTCTGCATACGAGAGTCGTAGGGCAGGAAGATGCTGTGCAGGCTGTCAGCGAAGCCATCATCAGAGCACGGGCAGGAGTGAAAGATCCGAATCGTCCAATTGGCTCCTTCATCTTCCTCGGTCCAACAGGGGTCGGTAAAACGGAATTGGCAAAAACCCTGGCAGAAGTATTATTTGATGATGAGCGCAGCATGATTCGTGTTGACATGAGTGAATATATGGAGAAACATACTGTCGCCCGTTTAATTGGTGCTCCTCCAGGTTATGTTGGTCATGATGAAGGAGGACAATTAACAGAAGCGGTGCGCCGTCGCCCCTACAGTGTAATTTTGCTGGATGAGATCGAAAAAGCTCATAGTGATGTATTTAATGTGCTGCTGCAGATATTAGACGATGGACGCCTAACAGATGGAAAAGGCAGAACCGTCAATTTTAAAAATACAGTTGTTATTATGACCTCCAACTTAGGATCGGCTGAAATTTTACAAAATGAGTTTGAGAGGGCTAAAGAAAAAGTCCTTAGCATGCTCAAGTCTCATTTCAGACCTGAATTCTTGAATCGCATAGATGATATTATTGTCTTTAATGCCCTGACAGAGCAGCAAGTTAGTAAAATTGCCGGAATCCTATTGGAAAACTTGAATAAACGTTTGCAAAAGCAGATGAATATTACCTTGGTTTGGGATGAGGCAGTTTTAACTTTACTATCCAAGAAAGGGTACGATTCTGCATTTGGTGCTCGACCGCTACGCCGCCAGATCAGCAGGTCTATTGAAACAGAATTAAGTAAAAAAATAGTCCGTGGTGAAATCATGGAAGGCAATGCCGTGCAACTAAAAGCGCAAGACGGCATAATTCTCTTGATTGCGGCAGTAGATGCTGTAAGTCTTTAAAATAATAAACTCCTGCAAAGCGTTTTGCAGGAGTTTATTATTTTATGGTAAATAGAATGAAGTATTAAAGTCATTATCCAGATAGGAGGACTGTACATGCCAGTTACATTAGATGGAAAGTTAGTAATTGCCATCTCTTCACGTGCTCTTTTTGACTTAGATGCCAGTAATAAAATTTTTGAAGAAGAAGGAGAAGAACAGTATACAAAATATCAGATTGAACATGAAAATGAGCTGCTGAATCATGGAGTAGCCTTTCCATTAATAAAAAGGCTGCAAAAGCTGCGGGATCCTGAAACGGGAGAACCTATGGTAGAAATTATTCTCATTTCCAAAAATGATCCAAATACTGGCTTGAGAGTTTTTAATTCCATAGAGCAGCATAAATTGAATATTACCAGGGCTGCATTTACTAGGGGACGGTCGCCATATAAGTATTTGAAAGCCTTTAAAGCCGATTTGTTTTTATCTGCTAATCCCGAGGATGTATCACTTGCCCTGGCAAATGGGCATGCCAGTGCTACCATTTATGCAGGAACGTATGTAAAGCAAGAGGATGATATGGAGGAAATTCGCATTGCTTTTGATGGTGATGCGGTTATATTTAGTGATGAAGCGGAAAAAATATATCAGCAGATGGGTTTAGAAGAATTCAAAAAACATGAAGCGGAAAAAAGTGAAATACCGCTGCCGCCCGGTCCTTTCATGTCTTTTTTAACATCCTTAAATAATATGCAGAAGGCTTATAAGGATAAGGAGAAGAAGACAATACGAACAGCACTTGTGACAGCACGAAATGCGCCGGCCCACAAAAGAGCAATTAAGACATTGCGATCATGGGGAATTACAGTGGATGAAGCTTTTTTTTTAGGGGGATTGGATAAATCAGCTATTTTAGAAAGCTTTAACCCCCATATCTTTTTTGATGATCAACATACCTACTGCATTAATGCGTCAAAAGTAGTACCAACAGGGCATGTACCAAGCGGTGTAACAAACAGTTACTGATTATTAGATACATAAAAAAATAAGCACTCCGAGAAAAAATTATACTACAAAGGCCCCGTATATCAAATACGGAGCCTTTGTAGCATACATATATTCATATAATAATGATTTACAATCCTCTAGCAGCTAATTCTTGCTCTGCACTGACTAATTTTACGCAGAGTACGACTAATTCCATAGCCTGTTTTAATTCTGACAATGGGGGGAAGGTAGGAGAGAGACGAATATTTTTGTCTTCGGGATCTTTGCCATAAGGGTAGGTAGCACCAGCAGGAGTGAGCAGGACGCCGGCAGCTTCAGCTTTTGCTACGATGTCTTTTGCACATCCTGGGAGAGTGTCGAGACTAATAAAGTAGCCGCCCTGTGGTTTGCTCCATGAAGCAATGTTTTCGCCGCCCAACTCTGATTCTAAGATATCTAGGACTAAATTAAATTTAGGCTTAATAATGGCTGCATGACGTATCATATGTTCCTTTATGCCGGCTTCATTTTTGAAAAAGCGGACATGCCGCAGTTGGTTTAATTTGTCAGGGCCGATGGTTTGTATATTAAGCTGTTTTTTAAGCCAATTAATGTTATTAACACTACTGGCCAGCATAGCAATTCCAGCGCCAGGGAAACTAACTTTAGATGTTGAGGCAAATTCAAAAACACGGTCAGGATGACCGGCGGCATTGCAGGTTTGCAGAATATTGAGCAAGGTGTCTGGAGTATCTGTAAGGTGATGTACTGAGTAGGCATTATCCCAAAAGATACGAAAATCAGGTGCTTTAGCAGGCATTACCGCTAAGCGCTTTACCACTGCGTCGGAATAGGTGATGCCAGTTGGGTTGCTATATTTTGGTACACACCAGATGCCTTTAATTGTTGGATCGGAAGCTGCGAGACTTTCAACTTGATCCATATCTGGGCCATCATCCTGGTAGTTAACTTTAATCATTTCAATTCCTAAGTGTTGGCAGATGGCAAAGTGCCGATCGTACCCAGGACTTGGGCAGAGGAATTTTATCTTTGGCAGCTTACTCCAAGGGACATCGCTTTCTGGCAAGCCATGAAGCATGGCACGAGAAATTAAATCATGCATCATGTTTAAGCTGGAATTACCCCCAATGATAATTTCCTCGGGTTTGGCATCTAAAATCCAAGAGAAAAGTTTCTTTGCTTCGGGAATACCGTCGATTCCGCCATAGTTTCGGCAGTCAATTCCATTCGAAGCTTTATAATCGGATTTGGTAAGGCAATCTAAAAGATCAGCAGAAAGATCTAATTGCTCGGTGCAGGGTTTTCCACGGGACATATCTAATTTGAGGTTTTGAGCCTGAAAATTTTGATAGCTCTTAGATAATTCAGCATAATAGCCTTGTAATGTTGTGTTACTCATCTCTTTCAATTTACTCATTTTTACATCTCTCCTTCACATTCTTTCATTATATTGGAATTAGTAAGCCAAAGGCAATAGGTTTTCACAAAAACGATAGTATGTATTCTGAATACGTTACGATAGGCAATGCTAGTTATTGCTGCTAAAAGCAAAAAAAAACTTACTAAAATTTAAGTAAGCAGCTTAACATTCAGCTTGATATTTCTCTTTGTATGCCTTTTTATTTTGGGCGATTTCATTTAATAAGTCAATGAAGAGATCAATTTCGTTGCTGTTATTATATAATCCTAGACTTAGCCGTACTAGTCCAGGAAAAGGAATTTCAGGTTGCTGTTGATAATAGGTTAACTTTTTGGGGGTTAGACCTAGAAGCATTTCAACATAGGGATGAGCACAGAATAGGCCGCTTCTTACAGCGATGCCCCCTTCATAGGAGAGCAGCTTTGCTAACAATTCATGATGGACACCCGGAAGATCAAAAGAAATGATGCCTAGTCGATCTTCATTCTTTTTAGCGCAGCAATATAATCTTAGATCAGGAATGGATTTTAATTTGTGAATGGTATAGTGGATCAGCTCTTGTTCATATTGATCAATAACATTCATGCCAATCGACGTTAAGGTTCTAATTGCCGCTGTTAAGGCTACTACACCCATAACATTGGGAGTGCCTGCTTCCTCTTTATGAGGGGAAAGAGACCATTCGATAAATTGATGTGAAACTAATTCTACTGCACCGCCGCCTTTACAAAAAGGCTCTTGCCTTTCGAAGGTTTCCTGTGGACCAATGAGAACTCCAATGCCAAAGGGTGCATACATTTTATGGGCAGAAAATACTAGATAATCGATGTGTTCTGGAGAATAATGGTCTTTCATGTCAATTGGGGAATGAGGTGCCAATTGTGCTCCATCTACAAGAATTTTTGCGCCATGCTGATGAGCTAATCTGGCGATTTTATGAATTGGATTTTTATAGCCAGTTACATTCGAGGCTCCAGCAACAGCGACTGTTTTTACTCTTCCTCTATGATTTTTTAATTTCATTTCTAAATCTTCTAAGGAATACATGCCGTTTTTATCGATACTTACATAATCAATAGTAAATTTATCTCTCCAAGGTAGATCATTCGCTAAATGCTCCATATCGGAGGCGAGGATGACTTGTTTATCATCCTTTTCTGCTAAAACATAAGACAGCAAATTAATAGACTCAGTGGTATTTTTTGTATAAATAACAACATCTTTCTGATGATCTGCATTCACGAATTTTTTAATCGCGTCTCTTCCTTCTTCATAGATATCAGATGAAAGTAGGGATTTGTAACCTGTACCGCGGTGAATGGAAGAATACCAGGGGGCAAAATTAACTATTTCGTCCATGACTGCATGCAGGGGGGGAGTGGTTGCTGCATTATCAAAATTAATGTAAGTAACGTTGCTGCCATTGATTAAGGGCACTTTTTCCTCTACTCCGACTACCAAATTTCTAAGATTTGAGTGTAGCATCATATTGTGTCCTCCAATCTGATATTGGATACTCTTCATAAAGTAT
>JBEQCC010000068.1:0-8725 GCA_041639455.1 Pelosinus sp.
TGAGTTACCCCATGCCGTCCAAGACTCGCTATGAATGGTTTGCTAAACCTTGTTCAGCGGGCTTCCCACCCGCTATATGATGTACCCTTTGCTTGGCGCACGGAACGTCCCTAGCGTCAGATTTATTTAAAAGTATATCATCTACACATTGCTTGAACCAGCTTATACCGCTGATACAAGACAATTGGGAACATTCCCTTTGCCAACATAAAGTTGTCAAAGAAGGACCGTCCCCACTGTCTTTCTTACTTTGCCAAATTCCTTGGTTTATCAACATTACAACCACGAGTTACAGATGCAAGAAGCTTGACGCCACAGTTAGTGCAAGAACAAAGGCCAAGGAAAGTAAAAATGGCTTCATTGGTGAAGATAATACACTACTAAATTCTCTGTCTTCTTTGTGTTCATAGCAATATCCGCTGTAACAAGTTTTCATAATGATCAATCCTTTCTTATAATCATTATCTTTTATCTAAAATCTCTATTTAGAGATTAAATGTAGTTGTTTGATTACTTTTATTATATAATGATAATCGTTATCTGTAAAGTATTATTATTTGCATTTGTTGCAGCGCCTGTTATAGTATTGCCCTGTTTTAGTTTCTTTAGCATTCAGCATCTTGAAGATTTTTTATTATTTTTCTTAACGTTTATGTAAGAGCTCGGCTATTATGCGCTCAGCGCAGGTCGCAGTCATATGCAGGTGTTATATCATAGGTTATTGCTACCAACAACAATCAGCCCCTTATGTTGCCAACACCCCGTCTTAGCAACATCGTGTAAATAAAGAGACAGCTTGCCAATATCGGCAAACTGTCTCTTTATTTAGTTAATAACGGCTTTTCAACAAAACGAATTGCCGCCGCAGCTAATACTGAGGTGGGGTCAATTGATGGTCTTTTAATATGAAACAGTTCAAATGCAACCGGAAGTTCAGTACAACCCAATACCAATATTTCTGCCCCTTTCTCAAAAAGCTCGTCGATTGCTCCATAAAATTGATTAAGGTTGATATTCCGATTTGACGCCTTTATCCCATTATAAATAATATCCATTACACTTCTCTGCCCGATTGGCGAAGGAATCACCAAATCGATTCCTGCGTTCGCTAAGGCCGTATGATACACTCTTGACTTAATGGTCCCATCTGTTGCGAGTAACCCAATTTTTTTTATTTTCCTTCTTTGGATTTCCTGCACCGTTTCTTTTAGCATATTTAAGAGTGGAATATCGAAGAAAGGCGTAATCTTATCATAAAAATAATGCGCTGTATTGCATGGCATAATTAATACATTTGCCCCCATAGACTGCAGTCTAACGCCGCTTCTCACCATTTCGGGAATGGGATCCTCTCCCCCTCCTAATATGGCTTTTGTTCTGTCCGGAATATTAGTATTACAATCTATACAAATATGAATATGTTCTTGGTCACACTTGGCATCCGTCATATCTATAATCTTTTTAAACAAATCACATGTAGCTAACGAGCCCATGCCGCCAATAATGCCGATTGATTTTTGCATGATACCTTTCCCTCTGCTTATCACAATGACTTCCATGATTCCCTTAGTTGATTTCATTATAAATTTCAACTACAATAGAATCAAATACATATATCAGTATAAATAATATAATCATTTGGTTATATCACGGAGGCGTCATGTTTAAAGGAAAAGAATATATCTATGAAGTATATAAAGAAAAAAGCTTTTCAAAAGCCGCACAAAATCTCTATATCAGCCAACCAGCGTTAAGTGCTTATATTAAAAAAATCTAAAAACGCCTCGGCTGCTGCATTTTTGATAGAAGCAGTAATCCTGTGCAATTAACAGAAGCCGGCACCGAATATATAAAATCCATAGAAAAAATAATGGACATTGAAAATCGGTTTGAAAACTATCTCAGTAATTTAAACCAGTTAAAAACAGGGCGCCTTTCGATTGGTGCAAGCAATGTATTTGCTTCCTTTATCCTTCCGGCAATCATCACAAGGTTCACCAATAAATACCCATCGATTAAGGTAAATCTAGTCGAAGCCAATAGCGCTCATTTAGAAGACCAGTTATTTTCCGGCGCACTTGATTTTGTAATTGATAATTATCCCTTGAATGAACTCATCTATGAAAAACACTTATTTTGCAGCGAATGTCTGATTCTAGCCGTTCCTCAAAAATTTTCTTCAAACGATCTTGCTCTAGAATATCAATTATCAATTGACGATATCCGCCAAGGAATGCACTTAAAACCAACGACCAAACCCGTGCCATTATCCTTATTTACTCATGATCCATTCATTTGTTTAAGGGCTGGAAACGACACGCGAATGCGTACCGATAAAATTTTCCAGGAACAAGGCATTA
This sequence comes from Pelosinus sp., assembly GCA_041639455.1. Taxonomy (GTDB): domain Bacteria; phylum Bacillota; class Negativicutes; order DSM-13327; family DSM-13327; genus Pelosinus. The sequence continues at coordinate 2,361 of JBEQCC010000068.1, forward strand.
CACCCAAAATTATTTTGGAATTGGATCAGTTAGCTACAGCCTATAATGTTTCCTGTTACGGCATGGCAATTACCATTATTAGCGATACCTTAGCTCAAAAAGCAAACGATTCTTCCAATATGCTGTATTACAAAATAAATAGTACTCACACATTCCGCAACGTATTCTTCTACAATAAACAAAATAAATATATCACCAAAGCCATGGAAGAATTTATAAAAATAGCACAGAATACAGATGGAAAACACCATTAGGAACATTCCTCTTTTGGCAGCTTTAGTTACCCAAAAAAGGAATGCCCCTAACTGTCACTATGATAAATTCAGAGTATTGCTTCAGTAAAAACTGCGCTACATTATGAATGTAGCATCTAGTGAATTTCTATCTACTAATCTCGTATATTGATACTTAGGATAACCAACCATAACTGCAGCAACTACCGTTTTTTCTTCTGAAATATTGAATAAAGTAGTCAGCGGTGAATTTTCAATCGCTGCAAAATGTTCAAAAATACCAGCCCAACAGGATCCAAGTCCTAATGAAGGGGCAAATAACTCCAGATAGGTTAAGCATGAAATAGCATTATTTTTAGCATATGGGAAATTCTTGTCTGCAATAGCTATAATTAAATTTGGTGCGCCGCGGAAAACTGAATCCAGTCCTTTTTCCCTGTAACCGATAATTGCTGCTTCTATTAAATGCCTTACAGGGGATTTTTCTGCCATCTGAATCGTGATTTCAGCAGCTTTTTCAAGTAGTTGTCTATTTTCTACGATCACATAGGATATCCCCTGACTATTAGATGCAGTAGGAGCAAGTCTAGCGATATTCACTAATTTTGATAAGATTTCTCTTGCTACAGGCTTGTCATGATAATTTCTTATAGAACGACGAGATCTTAAAAAATGCTCTGCCTGGTGCGGATTTAACTTAGGAAAAGTATTAGCATCAACTTGCAGCGCCAGTGGTGCTTTCTCGTTATCGATTGCAGCATTAGGGCATATTGCAACACAATGTCCACAGGCATTGCAATGGGTGCTTGCCGCTTCTTCCGGGCCTTTTTCTCCCATCTGCAGAACATCTACTGGGCATTCTTTAATACAAAGTCCACATTGAATACACCTTTCGTTGACCGTTATTAAGCTCATTGCAGTCATCTCCTTAATAAAAATAACCAACAAATGTTGAATTTCAAACATTTGTTTAATATAATAGTAGCAACGCTGTTAACTGAAATCAATGAGTAAAACGGTCACATATGTTGATTAATGAACAAAATCGATAAAAATGTTCATTTATACAATCGTAAGGAGATATTTTATTATGGATAGGCGTATTGAAAAATCCAGGCAAGCTATTATGGATGCTTTTACTAAACTGATGCTGGAAAAAGATTTTGAAAAAATTACAATTAACGAAATTGCAGAATTGGCAAATGTCAATCGGGGAACTGTGTATTCCCACTATGTAGATATATTTGATTTATTAAATCAATGCATAGAGAATCACTTAAATAAATTATTTGAAAATTGTCAGCCAAGAGGCAGTGATAACAGTATTTCCGGTAAAGATTCGCTTTGTAAAACATTTACATATCTAGAGCAAAATGCTTTTTTCTATTCAAAAATGCTAATGAGTAAGAGTATCACTGCCTTTAGAAACCGCTTACATGCTTTGATGGTAAAGAGTGTTGAAGAACAACTTGATATGAATGGTATTAATACAGATGTGAATCGGGAGATCATGGTACAATATTTTGCTTCGGCAACCATCGGTGTAATTGAATGGTGGATTACAAATTCAATGCCCTATTCATCAGAATATATGGCAGAACAGTTATTGTCTCTGATGGAGAGATATCAAAATGTCACTGACCCCCTTACAAGAAGCTGATTCGACCCCACTGTTTATAAATCCCACACAAGCAAAAAGGCACTATTTATCCAAAACAATAAATAGTGCCTTTCATTATATCCTTATACACAGGATTTTCTCCTGGCTGATTGCATATTTTTCAATCTGTGGGTATAATATAAGAAAAGGACTGATGTGCGCAAACACACCAGTCCCCACAGGCTGTCTAACCGGAAAACGGTTAGCCCAAACGTTAGTGATTAGAAATAACCGCCGCTTTTGAGTAGGGGCGGTTATTTCTTTTTGGTCGTGACCAATACCATGGGCGTAGCAAATTTCTAGTCCTGGCTTTGTATCACTACAATTGAGAGACAAATGTACAGGTGCCCCTTGCCCCATTTATAATAGCTATTTCTGTTTTCCTTCTATAGCAGCAATCTTTGCCTTCATGGTTTCTAAATCCTGATGTAACATAGTAATGCTTTTTTGCAGGTCTTGAACTTGTGTATTTGAGGAATTGTCCGATTTTGTTGATGGAGGATTAGAAGATACTATCGCTTGTATTAGCAGGATGTTTTGCCCTAATAGTTCTAAAAAGTTCCCAAAAATATTTAGTTGGTCATCGCTAAGCTTATCAGATACTATTATCGCTAGCAAAGCTGCGAACAGTACCTGCTGCTCAGAGTCAAGAGAAAAGAAACTTGCTTCTTCCATGAGCAACCCACCTGAAACATTTTATAAACTATATGATGGCACAAAGCAATGGATAACTTAATTTTTTTGTTTGCTGAAGGGTCAAGGGGCGGCAGAGGACATAGACCAGCTAATTAAAGTCAAGCCACAAAAATCATTAATTTCCTCCCTTGGTCTGAAAGACATGCAAAAGGAAGCCCTCAATCCCTGAAATTACAAGGCTGAGGGTATTCTGCAGCATTACCAGTGATACGCTTCCCCCTATTCATCTATAATCATATATAGTTTACCGCCTTGTTGGCTCCCAAGACAATGCCTGCATGATAAATCGTATAGAGTCAGAAAATCCTTGCCGATAGCTAACGGCCATACTTGCTGCTTCTCTTTCATTGTTTTTATCCGCCAGCCTGCTTAATGTGCGATGTAAATGTGGAGGCAATGCTGCACGCAGCTCGTCTTCATATTCTTTCGCCGCTATATCGGAAAAATAATAGTCGTTTGATACTTGCTGCATGGGTATATTAAGACTAACATCCTCCATAGAATCCATTGCACATTCAAAAAGGCTTTCTTTTTTCACGATCATCGTCTCCTTCGTATTTAAAATGAACTTATTCCATACCCTTAATGAATTGTCCTTATTCATGTACTCCGTGTAATCTTGCTCTTCAATCTCTTACTGTCTTGTAATACCAATCTATATCCCCCTTCTTCATACTGCATGAGGTTTCTTCTATCCGTATTTTCGGATAGAAGAAACCAGCAAACAGCTGTGCTGGGGGAAATTAAAAAGCGCATGCGAGGTCTATTCAACCTACACATGCGCTTTGCTTCATCTGGATTGCATGCAGACGCAAAGCCTCTGCCAAGACATCACAATGCTATTATCCCGAACATACCTTCTCTTGTCTTCAAGGAAAGATCACGGTATAATAAATTGTCGTCGTAGACAGCTAGCTGTTACGTGTAGGTGCTGACACACCTGCTCGTGCCTGGGAGTGTTCCACCACTCTTAGGACACGGCGACTTTTTAATTTCCACCTATTCCTAATTATATTACTTTTTATGAGGATTGCAAGGAAAAGTAGGATGAAAAGGTATTGTTGTTTAAATGACGGAAGATGATACAGTCCTCCGCATACTGTTACTGGCGCTCTAAAATACGATAAATCGCTTTTGCTACGCCATGTTCCGCATTACTTGCCGTGATATATTTCGCTACTTCTTTAATTTCTGGTATTGCATTTTCCATGGCAAATGAATTAGGAAATTCTACGAACATAGAATAATCATTAAGCCCATCGCCTAAAATAGCTACTTCATCTTTATTTATACCCATTCTTGCTGCAGCTTTGGCTAATATCCGTCCTTTGGTTGCATACCTATCATTGATTTCAATATTCGTTGTAAAACTAGACGATACCACGATTCCTCTCAGTTTATTTAATTTTTCTCGTGATCCTTTTAATTCATCAGCTGAATCTGCAAATGAAATGAATTTGCCTACTTCTACATTGCTTTTCAAAAATTCATCTATATTGGTTATATATTTCATGTTAACAAAATGGGGATGATGTAACGCATTTTGGTAAATTTCATTTGGATTTGTAATATGCGGTCGGAAGATCTTTGATCGTTTAACCATACTATCTAAAATCTCTTCCTTTGTATTTGTTGTATAATATCCATCATTTGTATATATCTCAGCTGCTAAATTGCCCTCTAATAGTATGTTTACAATTTCAGCTATCAAGCTCTTATCAATATAAATTCCTTCAACGATTCTACCAGCAATATCCCGATACTCTCCCCCGTTCAAAACCACACATTCACAGGTTAGCCCATATTGATCTAAGAATGGTTTAACATCATCATAGGCTCTACCAGTTGCAATCGTAAATATTATTCCTTTTTCTTGTGCTGCGTGGATCGCTTCTATATTTTCCTGCGAAATTTTCTGATTATATATGAGCGTTCCGTCCATGTCAGATGCAATTAACTTTATCATTTAAAATTCTCCCATGTATAATTTTTTGTTTCTATGAGCCAGGTGACGGTTCTTCGACTCACCGTATCTCATTAAAACCAAATAACTCATATACATTTCATTCCCCAGAAACGCATAGAACTCCTGCCAAATCTGTAAAATTGGGCAGGAGTTCTATTTTCACCAATGCATTGAACGTATTTGCATTTAGGAGCGGGACCATTTATTCGCATCTTGCAGCATGATGAGGCTGTCGCAAAACGTAAAAAATGCAATGCGACAGCCCCAGCAGCTAAAGCTTTAATAAAAGTTCTAGAGAAAAATTCCTTTTTTTTTACCACAATGACCGGGCAGCAGCATTTGCCAGCTCAGCTAATGGGCCAGGGTATATACCAATAAACAATGTGGCAATCAAACTAATCAAAGCCACAATACGCAGTGATGCACTAGCAGTAAACTCCTGCTCATTCTTTGCTTCCTTACTGTACATCACTTTGACCACGAGCATATAATAATACACCGAAACCATCGACATTATAAGTCCTAACATAGCGACCCAGAAGTATCCTTTATCCGTAATTGCCATAAATATATACATCTTGCCGATAAAGCCTGCCATTGGCGGAAGGCCTGCCATCGATAACAAGGATATCGTCATAACCACTGCCAGGAACGGTGACTTTTGGGACAATCCAGAAAGATCATCAATAGTATCTGAACCATATTGGTTATTAACGGCAGTAGTTACAGCAAAGGCACCAACATTGGCTACCATATACAGCACGGCATAAAATAACATTCCCTTTACTCCGGCCGCATCAGCAGCCAAAAGACCCGATAAAATGTAACCGGCTTGCGCTATGGAGGAATAAGCCAACATGCGCTTGATATTCGTCTGCCATATCGCGACGATAATACCTACAATCATACTGAGTACAGCTAATAGGCTGACAATCATCAACCAATATGCTTGCAAATCTACAAATGCTACTAGGAAAATTCGCAGTAATACCGCAATCCCGGCAGCTTTTGATGCCATTGCCAGCATGGCAGTAACGGGAATCGGCGCACCCTCATAAACATCGGGAGCCCACATGTGAAAAGGAACAATGGACAGTTTAAAACATAAGCCAGCAATCATAAGCCCTAATCCCAGCAGCATCGCCGGACTGGCAGTCAGTTGAGCAGCGATTTGGCTCAGCACAATGCTGCCGGTAAAGCCATATACCCAGCTCATACCATATAACAAAACAGCACTCGCTGCCGAACCAAGAATCAAATACTTTGTACCAGCTTCACTTGACTTTTTGCTTCTAAAATCAAAGCCAACTAGAATATAAAAGATAATCGTCATCAATTCCAACCCGACAAACACTGTTAATAAATCATTCGCGGACGCCATAACCATCATACCCACTAAACTTAAGAGTAATAATGCATAAAATTCCCCAGTGTTGTGAGTCAGTCCTTCTATATAATCAAAGGAAAACAACAGTGTTAAGATCGTCGCCACTATGAACAACTGCTTAAAAAACAAAGCCAATTTGTCGACAACAAAGAAACCATGATACACCGTAGCTGAAATTCCATATTGTTTAAAGGTATAAACCAGAATCCCCAATAAACCACAAACTGCAAAATACCCTAAACTACGGCGGGCTTCCTGACGCGGCATCAGTAAGTCAAAGACGATGATAAGCAAAGCAAGAATTACAACGGCTATCTCACTGGTCAAAAGCGCAATATTCATTGAACGACACCTCCCAGCAAGGCCGGCGTAACGTACAGCTTAACCAGCAACGCCATTACCGGCTCCATACCACTATTAATC
>JBEQCC010000069.1:0-8627 GCA_041639455.1 Pelosinus sp.
GTAGGAATCGACTACATTTCCCGCGACATTTTTGGGGTTAATTCCTGCTGCTAACAAACCGGCACGATCTGTCACCTTATACCCCGATACGAACTCCAGAGTCAACACTCGCTGTCTTGAATATTTTGGATAAACAGCTGGTACAGAAATCATCGGATCGTCTTGAAAATTCCTCCGAAACCGTTCAAGATTAGCCAGTTCCTGCCGATAGTCAAGTTCTTCACGAATGGTAGCACTAAATTCAGCATAGATAGCATCAAAATCTGCATACTGCTCCCATTTAGTAAAGACCTTTACCATCCAAATCACGGTTCGAAAGGCTGTAAGATCGATTTCAATAATCTTCTCAATCGATGGCCTTAATACTTTTACTGCCACCACTTCTCCAGACAGCAAAACAGCTTGGTGTACCTGCCCAAAGGATGCTGCGGCGATGTGATTATCATCAAACTCGGCAAATAGCTCTTCCACCTTACCCCCAAGTTCTAATCCAATTACTTCTTTGATTTTGGCACTGGTCACAGGTGGAACCTGATCTTGCAGCAGGGCCAATTCAGTAATATATTCTACAGGAAGTACATCAATACGGGTACTGAAGAACTGCCCCACTTTGATCATTAATCCCTGTAGAACTAAAGCAGTCTCCCGAAATCGAATGGCTTGATTACGATAAAGTTCAGGTAGTCGAGCCTCTATTTTAGGCCCATATATTCTATGAAGAAAATTATACCAGGCAATTTCGATGAGAAATCCTGCAAACAGCTTAAAAACAGCCCCTGTCCGTCGTATTTTAGAGTGAGTTATCATATTTTCAACTCCTATCCAGCATCATCTATTGTGATCGTATTGCAATAACGAAACTGTCTTTTATGTCTCTTTCATCAATCATTTCGACAATCCCTTTAAATGCCGATTAGAATATTTAGCATACACACATTTTTGCTCTTACATCCCCTTACTATTGAATGCAATCATTTCATCCGCATTACAGATATCCTGAACTAATTGGATACTATAATGATCGCAGAATCTTAAATAGTTTGTCCAGAGATGCTTGAATATAATGCGCAATCTCCTTATCCATTGGTAACAATTTCAAAGCTGATCAATAGTCAGCAGCTCAAAAATAAAGACAAGCTGGCTTGAGCCAGCCTGTCTTTATTTTGTATAAAATCCGCTTATGTACTGGGATGCAAGTCCCTCTCTTGTGGCATAATAAAAACAATTGGAACTGCGTATTGATTAAGGAGGCAACATATGTTACTTTCGGTAACAGGCTCTACAGCTGAAATAGAATTACAAAAAATGCTTACTTCCGCTCATATTGAGAAATGGCTGCAGGAAGATGTCTTTCAATTTAAGTGGTGGCTTCTGCTAGGATTGTTTATATTAACCATCGCACTGTGGTGGAAACTGCTTAATAAGACAAGAATACCGGAAGTCCTGCTATATACGGTTTTAACAACAATTGTCATGATGGGCATCGACGAATGCGGCGAAGAATTAATTCTATGGGTCTACCCAATTTATTTATTTCCGCTATTTCCGGTTATAACAGCTATTAATTTATTATTTGTACCTCTGGCATTATCGCTTACCTACCAATACTTCCCAACTTGGAAGAGTTTTAACTCGGCTGCTATTATCATTGCCGGCTTACTGTCTTTTATCTTTGAACCGGTTCTGGCCTGGGCTGATTTCTATCGATTACTGAACTGGAGCTATGGCTATAGCTTCCTGCTATACATCGCTGTGGCGCTCATTATCAGAGGGGCAGTTGTTCTTATCTATTCCATTGCCGAAAATGCTCAAAGACATTCTAGCTAAGGAGGCAATATATGTTTTTCATTACCGAAGTATCCACGGCTGTAGAATTGCAGAAGCTGCTAACTTACTTGCGCATCAATGAGTGGCTGCAGGAAGATCTTTTTCACTTTAGATGGTTTTTTTTAATAGGTGTCTTTGCTTTTTCTGCCCTCGTTTGGTGCAAATTAGTGGATAAATCCCGACTGCCAGAAATCACCTTGCATGCCGGTTTAACTGCCATTATTACTCTCATTCTGGATGAAATGGGGGAAGAGCTGACCCTCTGGGAGTATCCTGCTGATATTATTGCAATATTTCCGCCTTTATCAGCAGTAGATCTGGCTAGCTTACCAATGATCTATTCTCTTATTTACCAGTATTGTAAGACCTGGAAAACTTTTTTGTGGGCAACACTGCTAATGGCGACCGTATTCTGCTTTATTTTGGAGCCGCTGCTGGTATGGAGCGATTTTTACCAGCCACTTAAGTGGAAATATTATTATGGCTTCCCTATCTATATTACAATGGCAATATTCATTCGGTGGATGGTTCTCAGAATATATGCTATCGCTAGGAAAGGCAAAGAAAAGAAAGAAATATAAAAGGCACATGGACGGTAGTCATCAGATTTCTCTTTTGATCTAATGCTTATGTTCTTATATCAAGTACCGCAAAAGGTTCGGTAAGGATAAGCAGATGGCCCAGGCAGTGTGGAATAATCAGCTTGTTGGGGGGAGTGAGCGTAGGGGGTGGAAAGAACAGCAAGAAGCCGCTCCATCACGCTGTAATCACCCTGCGCTGCGGCTTCTAGTGCGGCTTCTACCCGGTGGTTGCGAGGGATTACCCCAGGATTGCTGTTTCGCATCAATTGATGCGAAGCTGGTTTCCCTTCCTGCTGCCTGCCTAGTCTTGCCTGCCACCGCCCATGCCACTGAGCAAATTCTGTCGTGCCAAATAGTACCATATCCTCTGGAGTGTCAAAAGTTAATGAGCGAAAAGTATTATTATAATCCCCACGATACTTATGCATCATATTGAGGAGGTCTTCAATAAGGGATTCATCCTGTAATTCTTCATTAAATATTCCCAGTTTCGCCCTCATTCCCGCAAGCCAATTACAGCGATATAAGTCACTAAACTCTGAAATTGCATCCTGAGCTATTTTGGCAGCCTTCTCCTCATTGACATGCAGCAGCGGCAATAGGGTTTCAGCAAATCTTGCAAGATTCCACCCGGCAATATGCGGCTGATTGCCATAGGCATAGCGGCCTCTCATGTCAATAGAACTGAATACCGTTCCCGGGTCATAGACGTCCATGAAGGCGCAAGGACCATAATCAATCGTTTCGCCACTCAGGGCCATGTTGTCAGTATTCATCACCCCGTGTATAAAGCCAACCAGCTGCCATTTGGCAATCAATGCTGCCTGACGCTTGATCACTTCCTGCAGGAGGAAAAGGTAGGGACTCTCAGCAGCGTCGGCCTCCGGAAAATGTCGCTGCAATGTATAATCGGCCAGAGCTCGGAGCTCTTCAACTGTTCCCCATTCTGAAATGTATTGAAAGGTACCGACACGCAAATGACTGGCAGCCACTCGGGTCAGAATGGCACCGGGCTGTTCACTTTCGCGAATTATTGACTCACCGCTTGTCACCACCGCTAGGCTGCGGGTAGTTGCAATATCAAGTGCATGCATTGCTTCGCTGATAATGTATTCGCGGAGCATCGGTCCCAGTGCCGCTCGACCATCCCCACGGCGAGAGTATGGCGTTCTGCCTGAACCCTTGAGCTGAATATCAAATCGTGCCCCTAGGGGAGTGATCTGTTCACCAAGCAGCACAGCTCGCCCGTCCCCTAGCATGGTAAAATTGCCAAATTGATGCCCCGCATAAGCTTGAGCAAGAGACAAAGCGCCTTCAGGAATCTGGTTGCCAGCGAGCACCGCAACACCCTCTTTGCTTTGCAGCGCCTGGACATTCAAACCCAAAGCTGCTGCCAGTTGAACATTGAGAATGATCAACTTCGGCGAACGTACAGCGGTTGGACTCTGTCTGGTAAAAAATGATTCCGGCAGACGAGCATAACTGTTGTTTAGATTCCATCCTGTTTCCATCTTTGTCATCATATCTCCTTTCCTATTGGTATCCTAGTTTTTAACCACAGACATTCTATGCCTTATTAGCTTACCTTCTGCACCAGCATAAGGCAGGCCCTTTTAGTGTCTGCGGTTGCCAATTTATTATACTCAAGGGATGAGATCTTCCTGACTCAACATTTTTAATTTGTAACGATCAAGCTATCCAGGCTTCTCCTTGACCTACTTTAAAAACAAGACTCCGTGCTCAGAAAGCAACGGAGCCTCACAATTACTGGAATCGTGCTATTTATTTGTCTGCAAAGCCATTATGTAATGGACGCTTCGTATAATCTAGCTACCTCTTTCCAGTCAATTACTTGAAAGAAGCCTTCGATATAATCGGGACGCAGGTTTTTGTACTTTAAATAATAAGCATGCTCCCATACATCAATCGCGAGAATGGGTATCCATTTGCTGCCCGGCTCCATAAGAGGATTGTCTTGATTGGGAGTAGAACTGATTGCAAGATTTCCTGCAGAATCGGTGGAAAGCCACGCCCACCCTGAACCAAATCGGCCAATGGCTGCAGATTTTATTTTTTCTTTAAAACCGGCAAAACTTCCGAATTCTTTCTCGATTTGTTTTGCCAGAAGCCCTGTCGGCTCTGTGCCACCTTCGGGTGACATGATTGTAAAATAAAGATTGTGATTATAGTATCCGCCTCCATTATTCTGGATAGCAGCCCGCAGTGCTGTATCGGAAATAGCAGGAAGATTTGCCAAGATTTCCTCCACGGTCTTGCCGGATAGCTCTGGGAGTTTTTCCAATGCTGTATTAAAATTATTGGTATACGCTGCATGATGCTTGCTATAATGCGTCCTCATGGTAAGTTCATCAATATGAGGCTCCAATGCCTCAAATCCATATTTTAATTCTACCTGTTTCATCTTAGAAACCTCCTTTGATTTTCTGTTTATATCTATATCATACTATTTCAGTAGGAAATAGTCAATATGGTTTAGTGCTTTTAATTATTTAATAATTATTATTTTATAGATTTTTATTATGATTAACCATGTAACATACACAGCATTTACTTTTACATATCACAGCTTCCTCTGCTCAGACTGCGGCTATAGTTTTTCTTTTTATGTGATGCAGGAATACACAGTTATTTGTGGTAATAATAACTTTAATAATAAAAAGAGGAGTGACACCGTGGTTGACATATTCTTCTTAACAGCCCTTGGCGCTATTGGAGCTTTGGCTTTTTCAATCTTAAAAAGCAATAAATTAAAAAAGAAAGTCCATGCTTTAGCTGTCCAGTCGGATACTATAACCGCCCAGATTGATGGTTTTAGAGCTTCAAGTGCGTGTACAATTGTCAATGGTATCGATTTATTGGGGTTTCTGTATGTTGACGTAGAATCAAAAAGATTTTGCATTGTATCAACCAATATGTCATATAAACTATTTGAACCTAGCGATATTCTAGACGTATCAATCATTGAAAATAATCCGGCAATTATCGCAACACAAATTACTGATAAAATTCGCAAGACTTTATTGGACGGTTTAAAACCTGTCAGCGGCTTGTTTCGTAATAAGACAGACTCCACTGTAAATACGATACATGTTGTAATGCATGTAAAGGACTCCGACCATAGTACGGTCATGATCAATTGTCTTCCCGTTAAGACCCAGCGGAATACTCCCGCATATGAAAATGCAATCCATATAGCTAATAGCTGGAAAGAATTATTAAAATCATTAATGCATTCCGCTTAAAAATTACGATTGAAATGGAGGAACGCCTGCCGAATCTGCATAGATTCTGGCAGGCGTTTAAAGTTGAATTCTTTAACCCGGAGCCCGGCAGCATAGCCAACCAACTTTCCATTTGCACCTATGACTCGATGGCTAACAATCAAAATCAAGATCGGATTTAGATTGTTAGCCATGCCAATTGCACGAGAAGCCTTTGGCTGACCAATACTCCTTGCGATATCCTTATAGCTTCGCGTTTCATCACAGGAATTTTCACCTGCCGACTGGATACTCTGTTACTTTATTTCTAGTTTCCTTACTCATATAAAGTGCTTTATCAGCGAATGCTAGCAATTCATCTATGGTATCACCATTTTTAGGATAGGCTGCAATGCCAATACTTACGGTACAGCCACTTAGTTTCTTGGCACACTGCAGGCGTATCTCTTCCGCATAAGAAATAACCATTGTATCTGAGACATTCCGTAAAATGATCGCAAATTCATCTCCACCAAACCGAAATAAGGATCGAAATCCTACAACAGATTGTGCGATAACTGTAAATTCTTTTAAAATATCATCACCAGCTAAATGACCAGAAATATCATTTTTTTCCTTGAAGTTATCCAGATCTAATACCATAACGCCTAATGTCGTAAGAGATCCTGATTGCAGCTCTCCTCTTAGTAATTCCACTATTTTATCAAAAGACCTGCGATTATAAGCTCCAGTCAATGCATCAATATCTGCCGCTCCTTTCAAGGTACTATGAACTTCTTCTAATTTTCGGATTGTGTCATTATAGCTTTGAATCATTTCACCGAATTCAGTCGCATAACCAGATAAGGCAATCTTCTTATAGTTTCCTGTTCTGACAGAACCAAAAGCTTCTATTAATGTCTCAAAAGGCTTCATATACCGCCGCACCGTATAAGTGCCAATGATGACAACTACGAAAATCGTAAATATTGACACCGCCAATATCTGGTAAAGCATCATATTACGATACTGTGTTACCTCGGCAGTGGGTGTACCCACAATAACATACCAATTCAATTGAGGGACCTTGCTGTATCCGAAATAATATTCAATTTCAGAATAATTCTTCATAATGGCTGAACCTGTCATCCCCTGTAAACTGTCAACGATTCCCCCTTTCTTACCAATGCGTTCCCGATCCGAATGATACACTACAGTCCCTTTCTGGTCAGTAATTGCAATATATCCGCTTCGACCAAAGGATTTATTATCAAACATCATTGCCAGTTTATTATCGTGTAGCCATACTGTCCCGACCACTACACCGACTATCGTACCCTCCTCAATAATAGGAACTGAAATGGCTACCACATCACGTCCTCGGACACTTTTGTATACGCCACTAATATACGGTTCCCCCTTTATAGCACGCAAAAAGTAGTCTCTTTTTGATAAATTTACTCCTGATGTTTTTTCAGGCTGACTCGAAACAGAAACATTCCCTTCTTTATCAATAATAAATATCGTATTTACTTCGGGAATCACTGCATTAATTTTATCAAGAAGCTCTTTATCCTTTCTAAGGGTAGGGTCGGATGCAATGATGGCCATAGAGTTCTCAATATTTTTAAAATAGGCCAGTAGTTGCTCACTAAGATTATTTGCGGCTTTTTCGTTGGTAGCCAATAGCAAAGAACTGGTATTTGCAAGGAAAAATCGATCAAAAGCAGCAAATTGAATAAAACTGCTAATAATGACCAATGAGCAGAGTAATAGTGTGAATTTATGCAAAAACCGCAATGAATCTGATCCTCCTTTCAAAAATCATATTATTTAAGACAATATTCTGCTTTTTTCAACAAAAACCTGCTATAATCTAGGAACTGCTCCAATGGTAAAATCTAGGGATAGAGTGATGTCCTATAAAAAAATAGCGTCAGCATTTGCGACGCCATTTTTTATAGAATTAACAAAACATCTTTTTTTTCAGTTTGCTATATTCACTTTGTACATAACATTCTGCCCAATCCTGGTCTTCAATATGTTCCACTTTCACAGCACAATATTTATACTCTGGCGTAAAAGAGATCGGGTCAAGATGATCAATGGTTAATTCATTACAAGCACCAATCCACCAGTGATATGTCATATACACAGCACCTGTGTTCACCCGTTCAGTAGAAAGTACTCTTGTTATGACTTTCCCACGCCGTGATGATACCCACACCAGTTCCTGATCCTTAATATTCAATGCTGCAAGATCATCAGGACTCATTTGTACATAACCTGGCTCATCTGCCAAAACCTGCAGAGCAGCACAATTGCCTGTCATGGTCCTAACTGAATAATGACCAATTTCTCTTACTGTACATAATACCAATGGATATTTATTGTCAGGCATTTCTTTGGGTGAACGATATTCTGATGCAAATAAAAGTCCTTTGCCACTTGGAGTATCAAACTTATTGCCTTCATAAAGATATTTTGTCCCCACGGAATCTTCACTGGTACAAGGCCATTGGATGCTCCCCAGCTCCTCCAAGCGCTTATAGGTAACTCCAGCATAAATGGGGCACAGCGTTCTTAGCTCTTCCCAAATTTCTTCTGTCTGACTACGATCGAAGTAGCGGAGTTTTTTATCCGAAGTGAATTCTTTTTCGCCAATTTGTACGGGGATAGCATAGGGCTTATCGGCTGTGGTTTTCTTCCACTGATTGCGGATGCCATCCGCCCACAAACGATTTTGGTTTAAATCAAAATCGGTATCCGGCTCGTTCCTAAAAGTGGATAGTTGATAGTTGACAGTTGACAGTTCAGTCTTTTGTGTTTTATCAGATACAGCGTCTGAAACCCCTTTTAGGGGGTAGGGGGTGTTTCTGTCTTGTGTACGGTATGATTTTGCTTCAATTTTGTCTTTCATGCCATAGGCATCCATAAACTGTTGTTGCAAAAAATGCCATTGTTTGCTGTCGTATTTAAGGTTGAACGAATAGCAGAG
>JBEQCC010000070.1:0-8583 GCA_041639455.1 Pelosinus sp.
GCCTTCACCAGGCGGGAGATGCGCCCGGCGAGCAGCCAGGCGACGAACAGGCCGGCGAAGGCCGCAAGGCCGCCGGACACCACCTGGAGCACGATCGAACGCACCGCCTCATGGCGGAACGAGGCGACATCCAGCAGCAGGTTTATGACCTGCTTTTTTTATTACAAAATTTATTACAATTATGTGTAAAAGGCAATGATTTCTATTTAGCGTGAAAGCTAATAAAATAAGCATTAGTGAACGCCTTTGAGCATGATAAAATATACAGCAAAATTCCCCTGTTATTTTTTTTGTTATTTTGTGCACCATATATATGTAAGGGTAACTGTTTTTATAAGACATAAGGAGAAGTTTAATAATAAATTATGAAATGTATAAAGGGGCGTGAACATCTGTGGAGACAGAGTATAAAGGAAGATTAACTTATGCAAAAGGTGCATCAATCGAATTTGTAGTCGCACCTAACCAAGATGTTGACTTTGGCGATATTTTAGTAGTAGAGGGAAATAATAATGATCGGTTTTATATCAGAGCTCATGATTTTAAGGTGAAGTCACGCTGGTCCGGTTTAAATGGAGTAGGTTACTTAATGAGCAAATTGGATGAGAATGGGCAGGTAGTAAATCAAGAAGAATTAGATTTCTATATGGGCGGTAATCATACTGTAAAAATTGGTATGGCAGAACAATTGTGCTATGCTGATGATAAAGGGCAACTATTAAATCCTAAAACCTGCCCAGATTTTTTTTGTCAAGTGAGGACGTTAAATGCTCAAGATTCAAGTTTGCTTTCTGAAATTAAAGGTGATTTAGAAATTGGATTCTTGAAAAGCGGGCGAGGAGTATTGACAATGCCTGTTGGAATTCATGGTGCTAAATCCATAACGGAGCATATTGGTATATTTGGGACTACGGGCTCAGGAAAAAGTAATGTAGTAAAAGTGCTCGCAAGTTCCGTAATTGATAGTGGAAATTATGGTTTGCTAATTTTTGATGTGCATAATGAATATTTTAAAGACTTATCCTCCCATCCAATGTCAAGAGAGCGTTTAAGTGTGTATCATACAGATGATAAACAGTATGGAAAAACGATAGAAGTTAATTTTTCGGAAGTTGGTCCAGAAGATCTTACTGCTTGCGCTACCTTCACAGAACCTCAGCTGGATGCAATTTATAAATTGTCATCTATGTGGAAAGACGATTGGATGCGCTATGTTCTGCAATACGATGCAAAAGATATAATCGATGAATTGGCTGGATGCACAGGACAAAAATTTAACTCTCGAACCATTGGGAAAATAAAAAGCATTTGTTGGAACTTAGAGCAGGAGCTACATGTAAAGCAGGAAGAAGTTACAATTATTTCTCAAATTATTACTGAATTAGAACAAGGCAAGGTTGTACTGGTAGAACTTAAGAACATTTCACCCGTAGGAGAGCAAGCTTTATCCACTTTATTATCTAAAAAACTTTTGAATAACTATGCTGGTAAAACAGAAGAAGAACGTAGTCAGATAAAGCCAGTGTTAATTGTGTTGGAAGAGGCACATCGCTTTTTAGGTAAAAAAGAAAATAGCAGCAGCAATGTATTTTCTCGATTGGTGAGCGAGGCACGGAAGTTTAATTTGGGAATGTGTGTAGTTGATCAACAGCCTCGTTTGTTGGCGGATAAAGTATTATCTCAGTTAAATACTCTATTTATTCTCGGATTGGCTTCTAAGGCTGATCGCAGTAAAATAGAAGCAATGTGTCGTAAAGATATATTGCAGCAGCGTAATGAAATAAAAAATTTAGATTGTGGTGAAATGATAGTAGCAACCAACTATATGCGCTTTGCAGCTCCTGTAAAAGTTCATAAATATGAAAATTTCTTGCAACAGCGATATGCTGATTATATACCAGCATTGCCCATTGTATAAGCGTGGAAAATATCCACGCTTTTTCTTATAGTAGGATTTATAGGTCTAGGGGAACGTTGAACACAGAGGGCACAGGGTGGTTTTGCTAAGCCTTTTGTACTACATGGTGGTTTTTAGCATATATATTTGTATAGAGGGAGGGGGTTGTTGTGCAGTATCGTAGAAATAGGCATTTACAACGTTTAGCTGGCATATTAGAAATTCCTCAGGATATTGTGCTGGATTTGCCCCGCATTACGATGTTGGGTAACAAACAGTTACTATTGGAAAATCATAAAGGTATTATTGAGTATACTCCTTCGTTGGTACGTATAAAATTAGAACAGGGTGAACTCATCATCTGCGGTAAAGAACTAACACTTGGTAATTTACAGGTGGAACAAATATTGGTTGAAGGTACTGTGGAGGAAGTCAAGTATGATACGTAATATGTTCCATTACATTCACGGTACTGTTAAAATAAAGGTTAGTGGGCCTATGCCTGAGAAGTTTATTAATTTGTGTGTAATGAAAAATATCTTTCTATGGGGCCTTACTAAGAAAAATGAAGGACTTTTTGTTTGTATGAGTCTTTCAGATTTTTTTTCCGTTAGACCTATCGTACGTAATAGTAAGAATCACATTAAAGTAGTAAAATATTATGGATTTCCATTTGTTATAAAGAAAATAAAAAAACGTAAAATGATGGTGATTGGTCTAATTCTATTTTTATGCGTACTTAATACTTTGGTATCTTACATCTGGTTTATCGATATTATAGGGAATAAAGCGATACCTGCTCAGCAAATTAGAGATCTTATAGCGGAAAATGGGTTAAGACCAGGTATGATTAAAAGTGATATTCCTATAAAAATTATTGAAAATAAAGTAGCAATCACATTGCCTGAGGTTGCTTGGGTTGGAATTCGTTTTACTGGTATATATGCAGTCGTAGAAATCGTGGAGAAAACAATTTCCAAGCCTCAAGATAAAGAACCAGCCGATATTGTGGCAGTAAAAGATGGCGTTATTACAGAAATTATTGCCTTATCTGGACAGAGTGTTGTTAAAAAAGGTGATACAGTGAAAAAAGGAGATATATTGATTAAAGGAGTTAGCTATGAGGGAACAATGGTGGATTCTACTATGATAAACCCACCTCAGCAAAAAATTAGAGCCAAGGGTATTATTAAAGCGCGGGTTTGGTATGAAAGTTATGGAGAATCTGAATTGTTAAGAACTGATTATGAAAGGACAGGACGCCAGGAAATTGGTGTTGACTTAAGAATTGGGCAACAGGAATTCCAATTAAAAAAAGTTGCAGTAAAACCAGGTGATTTAGTGGAAGTAGATACCTTTAAGAAAAAGCTTTTTTGGTGGAGGAATCGCGATATAATTGTCGAATCTACTATAAGTACATATTATGAACTCGATAAAAAGAGTGTCGAAATAGGTATAGAGGAAGCGAAAGAACAAAGTAAGTCTAGGGCTTTTACATCATTACAATCCTTGATTCCTGAAACAGCACGTGTATTATCAAGGAATATTGAAGTATTACAAATGCCCGAAAAGAATTTGGTTCGTGTTAAAGTAAATGTAGAGACAGTTGAAGATATTGGTGAATTTACGAGTATAACTATAAAAGATGAGGTTAGTGCACCGTCAAAATATAATTGATGATAGAGTTAAAATATGGAAAAGGGCTTGCATTTTGCTATAATCTGGCAAGATGCCTAGGGAAGCCCTTTCTTCTTTTATTACTTTTATTTACTCATAGGAATGATCACAGTCATCTACTTGGAAGTTCTCAAAATGGGGGGAACAAGTGGGTTAAGTATAGGATTTAAGGTAATGGGGTAAACTTTTATTGTTATTTATTTCCAAAGAAACTGGTTGTGCATTGAATCTCATGTTGCTAAATATGGAGTTGAAATTCGTGATATCATTAAATAATAAGTTGCGAGAATTTTTTACTCAGCCTACAAGTATATATGGAAAGCCAATTGCACGGCGACTTGTATTAGGAGTAGCTTTTTTTCTGTTGTTCACGATTATTTTATCATCTGATTTTGTCTCGGATAAAGTATCTCTTGAAGTAGGACAAGTTAGTGATCGTGATGTAATAGCACCAAGGACGGCTGCATATGTAGATGTAATTAAGACGAAAAAATTTGAGGATGAAGTATTAGCCAGTGTTGTGAATGTCTATGATTTAGATGTTACTGCAATCGCTAAAGCCGAAGAAAGTATAGGCGTGATTTTTAGCGAGGCAAAGCAGGTTGTGGGGAATAAGGAGCTAGTTTCAGCAGATCAAAAAAAGGAAAAATTACAGCAGGGATTGCCTCTGGCATTGCCTAATAATGTTCTGGATGAATTAGTTCAGCTTGACGCGGCATCAATGGCCAATGCAGAGGAACAGTCTAAATCTATTTTACGTAAATTCTTTCAGCGAGGTATTCGTGATGATGATTTAGATGTTGCCAGGAAGCATATTGTAATTGAAACAGAAGAAATGGGTTTAGATAAAAGGGTTGAGTCTGTAATAGCTGGAATTGGACAAGCACTGTTAAAACCAAATTTTATTTTAAACGTTCGTGAAACAGATAAACGCAAACAGTCCGCTATAAACAGTATGGAGCCGGTACGGGAAACGGTAAGAAAAGGTCAGATCATGGTAAGGCGCGGGGATATTGTCACTCCTGAACAAATTCACGTTGTAGAAGAATTGGGCTTATCCAAAGGGCGTGTTAATGAAATGCGTATATTTGGACTTGCCATTTTTGTTATAGCTGTCATGATTATTATTTTGGGATACATGTATCGATTTGCTTACCCTATTTATACAAATGATTTATATTTAGTGTTATTAGGATTAATTACGCTGGTAACCTTATTACTAGGTAAGGCTGCTCATTATTATTCTGATTTTTCAGCTCCAATTGCTGCTGGAGCTCTTCTCGTTCCGATCTTGATTGATGCTCGCCTAGGCGTAGTGATTAGTATCGCTTTAGCACTGTTATTTGGTATTATTGCGGAATATGATTTACGAGCCGTATCAACAGTGTTAATTGCAAGTTTGATTGGTGTTTATAGTGTATCGAAGATGGCCCATGGCTATAGCCTGACAAAAACAGGAATTATCATTGCTGGCGTTAATTTTGTAGTGATTGGTGCCACTGGTTTTATTGAGCAATTAAATAGTGCGCAAATTCTCATGCAAGGAGTACAGGGTATTGTAAGCGGTATTGCAGCTTCTGTCATTACAACAGGGCTCTTGCCTTATTTAGAAAATGCTTTTAATATTACTACACCCTTAAAATTATTGGATTTAGCACAGCCTAATCATCCTTTGTTGCAACGATTACTCTTAGATGCTCCAGGAACTTACCATCATAGTGTCTTAGTTGGAAATTTAGCAGAAACGGCTGCAGGTTATATCGATGCAGATCCTGTGACCGTGCGTGTAGGGGCATATTATCATGATATTGGTAAAATTAAACGACCTTACTTTTTTGTAGAAAATCAAGCAGGGAATGAAAATCCTCATGATAAAATAGCACCTTCGTTGAGTACCCTGATTGTAACCTCGCATATCAAGGATGGTGTTGATTTGTGCCGTGAGTATAAATTGCCTCAGATTATTATTGATATTGTACAGCAGCATCACGGAACGATGTTAGTATCCTATTTTTACAAAAGGGCTACCGAAAATGAGCATAGTGAATGCATTATTGAGGCGGATTTTCGGTATGAAGGTCCACGTCCTCAGAGTAAAGAAGCAGCTCTTATTATGCTGGCGGATGCTTGTGAGGCGGCGGTACGATCCATTGGCAAGCCCAACAAAAATCGCATAGAAGCAACTGTTCGTAAAATCATTCGTGAACGTTTGCATGATGGACAATTAGATGAATGCAATCTAACATTAAAAGACTTGAACGTAATCGGCGATGTTTTTATTCGAGTTCTTTCCAGTATGTTTCATACCCGAATTGAATATCCCGATACATTGAAAGAGTTGGAGAGGAGAAAAGCAAAGAATGGAAATAGCAATAAGCAGCCCTCTACAAAAGATGATAGTAACGCTGGAAATGGAGCAGATAGTGAAATCAGTATTAAATAAAACTGCTGAAGTCTACGGAATCGAGCCTCATACAGAGGTGAGTGTTGTTTTGGCTGATGATGGTTACATTCATCAGTTGAATCAACAATATCGAGGAAAAAACTGCTCTACAGATGTATTATCCTTTGCGTTGAATGAAGGAGAAGAGCCTAAAATCGTTAATGGACCAGAAGAAGTTTTGTTAGGTGATATTATTATTTCTCTTGAAACCGCAGCGCGGCAGGCTGAGGAATATGGACATAGTTTAGAGCGCGAATTGGCTTACTTAACAACTCATGGCATCTTGCATCTATTGGGATATGACCATATGACAGAGGATGAAAAAGCAGAAATGCGTCAGGAAGAAGAACATATTTTATTTTTGTTAGGCATTACTCGTGTATAATGAGAAAGAAGCAAAGTTTGCTAATCTCCGTTAAAAGTGCTTTTGAGGGGATTTCATATTGCGCTACCTATGAGCGCAATATGAAAATTCACATTGGAGCGGGGCTAACAGTAGGATTTTTGTCTTGGTGGCTTGCATTAGATAAATATGAAATACTGATCTTGTTAGTAACGGTAGAAGGTGTATTAGTAGCAGAGATGATCAATACGGTGGTGGAAACCCTGGTGAATATGATATCGCCAGAGTTTCATCCTTTGGCAAAAATAGCTAAAGATGTAGCGGCTGGAGCTGTTCTGATTACTGCTATATTTTCATTAGTTGTTGGGTATATGCTCTTTTTTTCAAAACTTTAAAAAAGGTAAAGGGGCGTATTATGAAAAAGTTAGTTCAAGCAGCAAAATCTGGAAGAGAGCGTGCTTATGTGCCTTATTCAAATTTTAAAGTAGGTGCTGCAGTATTAACAAAGAATGGAAAGATATATGTGGGCTGTAATGTTGAAAATGCTTCTTATGGTTTGTCTAATTGTGCAGAACGTACAGCTATTTTTAAGGCTGTTTCTGAAGGAAATCAAGGGTTGACAGCGATTGCTATTGTGGCGGATACGCCAAAGCCTGTAGCGCCCTGCGGAGCTTGCAGGCAGGTAATGTCTGAGTTTGGTATTAATAAAGTGATTATGAGTAATTTGCAAGAGGAAGAATACATTGTTACTCTAGAAGAGTTATTACCCTATTCATTCGAAAAAAACATTTGTCAGGAGAAAAGAATCATGGAAGTGAATAAAGATCATAAGTCAGGGTTTGTTTCGGTAATTGGCAGACCAAACGTTGGTAAATCTACTTTAATTAATAGTCTCATTGGACAAAAAGTCGTGATTATGTCGGATAAACCTCAGACAACGCGTAATAAGATTATGTGTGTTCTTACGCTTGATGATGCACAAATTTTATTTATTGATACGCCTGGTATACATAAACCTAAGCATAAATTGGGCGAATACATGCTTAAAGCAGCAGAAAATACGCTTCGTGAAGTAGACGTCATTTTTTTTGTTGTAGATGCTACTGAGGATATTGGTGGAGGCGAGCGATATATACTGGAATTATTATCACTAGTTAAAACACCAGTTATTTTGGTAGTCAATAAAATTGATAAGATCGAGAAAACAAAACTGCTGCCAATCATACAAAAGTATTCTGCTTGTTATGAATTTGTAGGTGTGGTACCTATTTCCGCGATGGAACATACTAATCTGGAGGGTTTAATTATAGAGGTGAAAAAATATTTAGAACCTGGTCCTCAATATTATCCGGAAGATATGATTACGGACCAACCGGAACGATTAGTAATTGCCGAGATGATTCGTGAGAAAGTCCTTCATGCTACACGAGATGAAATTCCTCATTCTATTGCTGTGGATATTGAGGAAATCACAACTAGAGCAAATGAAGATTTATACATCCGTGCTGTGGTTTATGTAGAGCGGGAATCTCAGAAGGGAATTGTAATTGGTGCTAAAGGACAATTGCTAAAAGAAGTGGGGAAGCTGGCACGGATTGATATTGAAAATCTTTTAGGATCAAAGATATTTTTAGATTTATGGGTCAAGGTGAAAAAAGACAGGCGCAATAAAGAAGGCAGCTTGCGAAGCTTTGGTTATGAGTAAAAGCTGACTGCAAAGACTTAGATAAATTATTTACTGTGGCTATCACGTTGTGATAGCCATTCTTTATTGACCGAAATGCTACAAGATGGTATCATTTGTAAAGAGAGATGAAATCGGTCTTTATGTTGGAAAGGGTTAATATTATTATGACAAATTGGGTTATAATAAATTAAGGGATAAATCATTGAACGTTTTCTAGTTAGATAAATTGCTATTGAAAGTTATATTACAAGAGGTCTATAGGAAGCATTAAGATTAGTTTTCACTGCGGAACTGTAATATTTTGAGGGAGAGATGCGCTATCGAGTCGCCTTTATATAGCTCGCTAAGTTTATTGGTAGCTTTTTTATTGATTTTACTAAATGGTTTTTTTGTAGTTGCGGAATTTTCTTTGGTGAAGATTCGTAAAACTCGTATAGAAGAACTAGTACAGCAAGGAAATTCACGAGCTGAATTAGCATTAAAAATTATATCTTCTTTAGATACGTATCTAAGTGCAATTCAATTGGGGATAACAC
>JBEQCC010000071.1:0-4164 GCA_041639455.1 Pelosinus sp.
GGCTTCAATGACCACTTCTGCCATGCGTCCCTTGGTAATGGCAGAAAGCTCTTGGATGACATTTCCCTGTGAGGGATGCAGGGTATGGGGTATGCCAATCTCTTTCGCCAGGGCTAACCGTTTTTCTACTACATCCACTACAATAGGAACCGCTCCATAGACCATGGCGACTTGAGCAGCTAAAAGTCCAATGGCTCCCGCCCCGATAATGAGAACATGCTCCCCTTCCTTCACTCTAGACCGATGGTTGGCATGGAGAGCAATGGTCAACGGCTCAATCATGGTAACCTCCTGCCATTCCATTTCACGCGGTACCGGATGCACCAAGTTCAAAGGATGGGTCACATACTCCGCCATGCCTCCATCCGTCTGCACGCCTAAGACTTTTAACTCTTCGCAGCAGTTGGTTCTGCCCATGCTGCAAGGGTAGCACTGGTAGCAAGGCAGATAGGGTTCTAGGACGACTCGATCTCCTACGATAATTCCCTTGCTGTTATCTGAAATGGACACCACTTCCCCGCCGATCTCATGGCCGATGATTCGGGGATAGCTCACGGTAGTATTGACACCCCGATAGGCACCAATATCTGATCCGCAGATGCCAAGGGCACGAACTTTGATAAGGATTTCGCTGTCATTCTTGCGTTCTGGCATGGAGATGTTTTTGATACCGATCTTGAGGGGAGAATCTAGGGTTATGACTTTCATGTGTTTTTCGTCTCCTTTTGATATAAGATTTAGATGGTATGTACCGTGGCTAAATGCAAATCTTCTTTTTGAGAATAAAATGCAGAATTTTACAAATATTACTGATATAATCTAGGTAATAAGATTTTAAGGACTATTTACTTTGCTTTTTGTTGATGGAAGGGCTTCTGATTGTTACTTGTTTTTCTTGACATGATTGATTGGTAGAGAACAAATTATCACCTCCTTTGTTGATTTTCTTTTGAGAGAATCAACAAATTAGACGATTTGTCTAATCTGATTGTAAAAAAAAGTTTCTCAACAGTGCCTCCTAGAAGATCGACTATCTTCTGAGCGTTTTTTAATGAAGGATCACGTGTACCCGCCTCCCATTTATACCAAGTAGACGGCGATACTTTAACCATTTCAGTTATTTGTTCAACAGAAAACTTTTTTATTATTCTTGCTTTCTCCAATGCTTTTCTCATTTAATCACCTCATATAAATTAGTCACAACGTCTAATTTATATTTATTACAGTAGACGTTATGGCTAATGTCAATCTTTAATTATCCATTTTGTATAATATTATATATATTTTTTGGACATATAGTATAATTTATATTGGTGGTGATATTATGGCTGTTAACAAAATCGCCTTTGGCAGCAAAATCATTGAACTTAGAGAATCAAAGGGATTAACACGTTATGAATTAGCTGATATATTAAAAATAGAATATCCATCATTATCAAAGTACGAAACCGATGCCAGGACGCCAAGTCCTGAACTCATAAAAAAAATGGCTGAGTACTTCGAAGTCTCTATAGACTTCTTTTATAACCATTTGACGCCTAAAGCTGAAGGAAATTCCAAGGACTTACAAAAAATTCTTGCACAGCATGGACTAACGTTTGAAGGTGCTCCCCTTACGGATGAAGATAAACAAGCTATACTTGATATAATCGAACTTCAATTGTATAAGCGGGCTAAAGAACTTAATAAGAGAAAAACTAAGGAAAGTTAGATATCGCCTCAAGAAAATCTAACTCTTTTCTAGGATTTTAAGCTTCTTTACTCCTAATAAGATCGTAAAAATAAGCAGGAAAAATCGAAAAACGATTTTTCCTGCTTATTTTATCTTTAATTAGCACTTTATACTCTGCCATTATCAATTTGCAGATATAAGGAAAGACAGCAGGGACGTTCCTTTTTTGTCTCACTTTAGCGATTTGAATATTTATCATTATTTTATTTCCCATAAATATACCAAACTCCTGCAAGGCTAGGTTGCTTTGCAAGAGTTGGTTGTATATATTAATTTTTTTGATAGCTCTTTTTCTTCGAAGTCTACAATGGCTCAATTCATGCAGTTTATGATTAATCGGGGGCCTCCGTAACAAGTATAACTGTGAAACTTTTGATAGGTCATGAGTCAAAGAAATGTCACCTGACTCATATAAGAAGCGATAGAACAGCCATGACAATGCTTGCCACAGGAGAATGGATGAAAACAACAGCAAAAATGATATACTCAAAGAAGCAGGGAAAAATCGAGGGACGGTTTGGAGTTAACTCCGTTTTTTAGAACATGATTAGATTGTCTTAGAGCACAGAGAACTGCCACTTGATGGCGTACAATAAACTTCTTTAAAATCAGACAATCCTTCCTGCAATAATTTTGAGTGGAGTGATTTTTATGGAAGCCCTTTTGGAGTGCTGTTGTGGTGTGGATGTACATCGAGATATTCTACAAGTCTGTATCATCAAAGGGCTAACGGATAATCCAGAGGTGATTCGGGTTGAGTTTAAAACAATGCCCAATGATTTAGCTGCCTTTGTTCAATGGCTGCTTAGTCACGAGTGCTATCATATTGCTATGGAAAGTACGGGCGTATATTGGCGTCCGGTATACGAGGCAATAAGAGCTACATAGTGAATATCAATCTTTACTGGTAGTAAATGCGCATCATATGAGAAATTTACCTGGGAGAAAAAATGATGTAAAAGATGCAGAATGGATAGCGACACTGCTTCGGCATGGATTGTTAGAAGCTAGTTTTGTGCCAGATAAAATTACTAGAAATCTTCGTGAATACGCTAGGCTCTATCGGTCATTTACTTGCGAAAAGAGTAGATACTTAAATCGTCTGGAAAAGTTTCTGCAAACTCACGGTTTTAAACTATCCAGTGTGCTGAGTAATGTCTATGGGGTAAGTGGCAGAAAATTACTATACAAGCTATCGGAAATAGGCCATCTCTTGCCTAACGATGTCATTGAAGCCATTGATAAGCGTATAAAAAAATCCAGTGAAGAAATTCATGAAGCGATTAAAGGTAAACTAGCGATTTGCGAGCGTAGACTGTTAAAGACATTACTTGCAAAAATAGATCAAGTACAAAAAGAGATGGAAGAATTATTGCTTATCATGAAAGAAGTGGCTCAGCCTTACCAAACAGCGATTGAGCAATTAGATTCCATACCGGGTATCGACACTTTATCTGCATTAACAGTCATCGCAGAAATTAGTGCAACTCCACAGAATCATTTTAGCAGTAGTGCAAAATTGTGCTCTTGGGCTGGTTTATCCCCCCGAAATGATGAAAGTGCTGGAAAAGTAAAGTCCCGAAAAATTCTACATGGTAATCCTTATATCAAATCCATCTTGTGTCAGGTAGCTTGGGCATCAGTACGAGTAAGGAAAAGTTCATTTGCGATGTGGTTCTGGTCACACCAAGGGAGATTAGGCAGAAAAAAAGCTATTATAGCCGTGGCGAGAAAAATTTTAACGCTTGTTTATAAGCTGTTAAAATCTGGCGAGTTCTATGACTCAATTGTTGCCTTAAAGGCATACTCATCGCCACCACTAAATAATAGCTTGGGTTAAATATATATCAAATACTTACGGTTTGCAACATCGAACAACTTAACTACGAGATCATTTTTACCTATTTTCGATAGGTTTATTTAAGTGTGCCCTTTTGGGTATTTTGTACACATTTTGTTTTCACAATAAACATCCAAAATTATTGGCCGGTTTTCATCCAAACCACTTGACCGCTTACACTTTATTTACTGTAGCATTTCTTCTACCCAATTTAGAATAACCATCATTGAAAGTCCTATATTCCCCACATGACAGTGATTTTGGGCATTCTCTTTTTTAGTGAACATGCGCATTGTCAAGGAATGTACATTTTTTAGGGTTTTGCCTTGTTCAAAAAATTGATTAAGGGGTATATAATGATCCTCTTGTGCAGCTAATAAAAGCACATCTTGTTCTACCTTTTCTGATATTTCTGTGGTATTATAAAGCAAAAGAATGAAGGGAAATTTTTATGTATTATCAAGGTTTAATTAACACATTTAGAGAATATTTACCGGTATCAGAAAAAACTCCGGTTGTTACGCTTAACGAAGGAAATACTCCTTTGATGGAGGCCAATAAATTTACAGTAGATGCCTTGTTGGAGGCTGGT
>JBEQCC010000071.1:4174-8579 GCA_041639455.1 Pelosinus sp.
TTTATTGCCCATTCTAACATAAGACTTTCTTTTGCCAACCTTTCTAATAAAGCATTTAATTCTTGGCTATTTTGCTCTATCATCAAAGTATTAATCTTTTCCTTTAAATTTAATGGTACTTGTCTTAATACTGCTTGATAAAAATCTGTACAGATGTCATCAGCAATCACACGCTTAACTCGACTTTCAAAGGCAGCTGCCCTTAAGACAAAATAACCACCTAAAGACATCCCAAGCAAGGTTACATTGTCAAGCTGAAAGAAATCCAATATTGTTTTTACAGGTTTCTCCCATTCGTGAGTCATTGGTATCTTATAATCTTCAAGAGTAGACCCTTGCCCAGGTCCCTCAAAACATACAACCTCATATCCTGAATCTTTAATTGGCATAGCGATTGCAAATAATTCTTCCGCATAGCTGTCAAAGCCACCAAACATTACAAAGGTTCCTTTTGGATTTTCTGGTGTAAAGCGATAAGTGGAAAGAAATCCATTTTCATAGGGAACCTTGAAATATTGATTTTCCTTGATATTAAAATGTTCCTGCATTAACGAAATAAAATTTTTACGATAAGTATGTTTTTGGGGATGGGATTCCTTTATATAGAATTCCGCTCCTCTCAAATAATAAGCAGCCTTTAATTTATTTCCTTGCTTCAATGCTTTTTCGTGTAGTTCTAAGAACTTATTAATATATTCCTCATAATTATGAATGCTTGGACTTACTTCTTTCATTTCTTTGAGCATATCCTCGTCATTTGACCAGGTATAAAAACGATTCATTTGAAAATTGATACTAAAATCTGGGTGTAAATCATTATAAAAACCAATAGGAAATTTACCTTTTATTATTTTATTATTTAACATAAAATTCATCGCCTTTCTTTAAATTGTATTATAAGGAAGTTTAACCTTTCGATTTTTCTGATCAAATCTTTCTTATGGTTAACGTCAATGTGTAAGCTTACTTTTAAAACTTTGAATCATGATTCATGATTTTATTTTATTTTCTTTTTAATTCTTTTACAATCGATAAAAATAGAAAAAACATTTGATAAGCAACAAATCCACTGTCTTTTGTTGCTTAAGTGTACAAAAAAATAGCAATAGCTTATTTTCTATAGATAGTTAGTTACCACATAAGTTTGATATATATTAAACAAATTTTTGCTATTGTCTTTTATTTTCTATAAATGATTAAATTGAGACCTATTTTATTCCAAAAAAGAAATAAAAAGAGACAAAGGACTCACAACTGTGGTAAAAATAAGTTACCACACAAATTCAACGACAGGAGTTGGCAATTCAGTGATATCGCCCTTTTCCAAAGGCTTATCTAATGCACGCAGAACCATAAAAACCAATGTATTCCAATGGGTCTATACGCAGGCTCTGGCTGGTGTTCCAGTGTCTCAAGTTTTATTGAGTCTAAAAATGATATAGGTGAGCTATATCTTGCTAACTGTAAATATTTGTTAGTTAGTTAGTTTGCTCGTTTATAGTTATTTTGCTAAAATTGATATATGTAATACTATATTATGTATTTAATTAATTACTTATACAATGGAGAAGTGTCTTATGCAACCTAAAACAGACTTAAGAGTGATTAAAACGCGAGCAAATATTAAAAATACTTTTATTGAATTGCTTTTTAAAAAAGATTTTACTGAAATTACTATACAAAATATATTGGATCAAGCTTTGATTAATCGTTCCACTTTTTATAAACACTATTCAGACAAATATGAATTAGCAGAGCAGCTAATTGATGAAATCATGAAAAAAGCCACTGTATTTATTACTGAACGATTTAGTAATATGAAAGACGATGAACTTTTTTCTATTATTTACAAAGTTTATGAGTATGCATATGACAACAAGAAGATTATCCTTGCATTATGGAAAATTAGAACGGACAAACTTCATCTATATGATGACTTACAAGGTTTATTAAAGAAATATTGTATGCAATATCTAACAGATCATAATGCAAGTAAAGACAGTTCTTTGGTAGATTATTATTCAACTCTTTACGCCTCTTTAGTTCTAACTACAATAAAATGGTTCTTGGAGTCAGGGAATAAACCGGATATTGCGAAAATTATTAAACAGCTTCAACATACTTTGAGAGAAAGGTTATGATCACTATACATGCAAGGAAGCATAAAGAATTTAAGTGAGGTTTTATTAAAGTTCCTTGCTTATGTAGAGGATTTAATAGAGAACAAAAACATGGGAAAACATGGGGACAGGGACATTGTTTTAGGAAATGAGAGGTGATAAAATAGATTAAGAGGTAAAGTTATGGAAAGAAAAGCAAGTGAAAAAAGCAACAGCGGAATCTATCATAGATTAATACGTGGAATCAACCAGCAAAGCATATTTGAGAATGATGAAGACTGAGAGAAATGAATCGATGTTCTGCGAAATCGAAAGAAATGAGTCAAATGTTAAATTTTTGCCTACTGCAAAGATCTAGAAGGCCTGAAACAGAATCCCTGTCCCTTTGTTTTTCCTAACTGCGCATGAGTTAAAGAACCGTCACCTGACTCATACATATCCTATTTTCATATGCTTCCCTCCTATAAGAATCCAAAAGTGCTCCACTAAGCCGATTGTGATTCTGGGATAACCCAAAAATCATTTCTCGACTTATATGGAGCACTTTTATTTCGTGCCATTAGGGTATACCCTAGTGACACATATTTTAAATTTTTGCCATTACATCTAAATTTATACTATAAGTTTTCATCCTACTGCTTTGACTAATAATAAGCATCTCTTCAGGTATTTGCTTAATCCAAGCCCGAACTGTAGAAGAGCTTACTTTAACTATATCTGCCATACTTTGAATGCTAATACCTTCATCAGCAAATAATGAATTTTGCACTAAAATAAACATGATGTTACAAAGAGGATTATTTTCATCTGCAAATTTTTTAATTTTCTCCATATAAAATTTTAATTTTTCTGCCCTAGCTTCGATTGTAGAACATAGGTTTTCAATCGATTCTTCTATAAACTCCAGGAATCCAATAACAAAAGGAGTTAAATCACCCTTATTTTTAAAATCATTAGTCTCCTTGAACATATCGTAATATTTTTTTAACTTTTGATTAATTGTATAAGATAGTCCAAATCCAACGACGCTTTCTAATTTTTGCATCAAAAGATAACTACTAATAAATCTTCCCATCCTTCCATTACCATCATAGAACGGATGAATATATCCAAACATATAATGAAACACTGCTATATTCACAAAGTAATTCATTTGACTATTATTCAAAATATCTATTGCGGATGTCATTGCTGTAATAATTTTAGTTTCTGGATATAATCCTTTGTGAATGACTTTTTGACTTGGTGAGACAACTTCTACGCCTTCTTTTCTAAAGATTTCTCCATCTGGGACATTTTTAGGATTATCTTCGTTAATTTCTGTCAAAACCAATTCATCATAAAGCTTTCTAATATCTTGACATGATTTTAATTCAATCTTCTGGCCATTTAATAACATCAAATATTTTTGTACCAATCCATATAGGCGTTTACTTTTTTTACTTTTCGTTTTATCATTGATAATTTCACTAATTTCTTTACGCGTGCTATGTACACACTCAATTTCATTTGTTAATTTTATTTCATCTATTAAACATTTTTGGGTAAATTGACGCAAAGCAATAAGCGGAACACTTCGAGCCGCATCTAGCAGTCGTTTATCCAACTGCAATATATTGGTTACAAGATTCAAAATTTCTACATTGATCCCAACAAATGCCTGATTTTCACCAATTGTAAAATCATATCGATAGGTAAATTCATTATTAAATCTTTTTAGATAGATATCTTCATAAGCTTCATTGTTTTTATAGAAAATTTTCGATAAAAGTTCATATTTCATAATAATCCCCCATTTATGAAATTATATCGTAATAAATTTAGTAAGTAAATAGATATTTTATCATCATTCTTATTAAAATTTGCTATTTTTAGAACTATACTCAGATCTAAATTACTTAATTTATTATATTATGCCTATTTTTATATAATAACATTCACTTTCCACCGTTCGTTTTTGATATATCTTTATGTACTGTACTTTTACTTACTCCAAACACTATGGCTGATTGCCGCACCGTATGACAGCAAGGACGTCAGACTGTGCGAAAACACCTCTAAGAAAAACCCATGAAATATCATATAAGTCCCGAATATCAAGGCTTCTATGATATAATAAAAGTATAGAGAAAAACTGCTTAGAGGTGGATTATGGCGCGCTATGTTACCAGCAATACGGATAGAAATCAAATCAATCTAATACCGGTATCGCTCGAAGAATTGATAAGCGAAGATAACCTAGCGCGCGTAATTGATATCTTTACCGATAGTTTGGATTTTGCCAA
>JBEQCC010000072.1:0-8567 GCA_041639455.1 Pelosinus sp.
TACCACGGTCTCCAATAATCAGCTCACGCTGTCCGCGACCAATGGGAACCATAGAGTCAATGGCCTTGATACCGGTTTGCAGAGGCTGCTTAACGGATTGACGAGCTGCAATACCGGGAGCCAAGAATTCAACGGGACGAAACTCCGTTGTCTGTATGGGACCTTTTCCATCAATGGGCTGACCGAGTGCATTGACGACTCGTCCAACCATTGCTTCCCCAACAGGGACCTGCATGATACGACCTGTACGGCGTACGGTATCGCCTTCTTTGATTATGGTTTCTCCCCCTAGCAGAACAGCACCTACATTGTCTTCTTCAAGATTCAGTACCATGCCGTATACTTCATGAGGAAACTCTAATAATTCACCTGCCATCGCTTTGGCGAGACCATGAATACGAGCAATACCATCTCCAACCTCAATAACAGTACCAATATCATCGACATTAAGGTCTACTTGATAATTTTCAATCTGCTGCTTAATAATCGCAGTTATTTCTTCTGGCCTGATTTTCATATTTAGTCTGTCACCTCAATCCCCGTCACTTCATTATTTAAAAGCGCTTTTTTCAATGTCGCTAATTGACGAACCACACTGCCATCGATGAGCTTATCGCCAATCTTGACAATGACTCCTCCAATAATTCCTTGATTAATTTGTGTTTTCAATACGATTTTTTTGCCCGTTACCAAACTTAATTTATTTACAAGTGCCGTATGCTGGCCTTCATCTAGAGGTAAGGCTGTAGTTACTTCAGCCTCCACAATATTGCGAGCCTGATTTGTCAGTTTTACATATTCATAAATAATCGCTGGCAAAATGCTTTCCCTTCGTTTGTCCACCAGTAACAATAAAAAGTTAAGGACAAAATCATGAATGTCTTGTCCAAAAACTTTATGAATGGTTTCTTTTTTCGCTTGGGCCAGTACCTGGGGATGATACATTAATGTCGATAAGTCATCATAAGAGGCAATTGTATTTTCTACAAAATGCAGCTCTTGTTCCGTCATATCCAGCATATCCTTTTCAGCGGCCAATTCATAGAGGGCCTGACCATATTTTACGGCTAACTGATTGGCTAGCATGACAGACCACCTATTTTCTGTTCATCAAGTTTTTCAATAAAATCAGACACAATGCTGGCATTTAATTCGGTATCCATTTTTTCTTTTACAATTTTAGTTGCAGCTGCCATAGACATAGCTACCACATCACTGCGAAGCTGTGCTAGAGCTAACTCACGTTGTCGCATCACTTCTTCTTGAGCTTTTTGCAAGATATGAGCGCTTTCTGCTCGTGCAGATTTTAAAATTTCTTCTTTATTTTCTTCTGCTAATTTCTCAGCGGTTTCCACAATTACTTGTGCTTTAGCTCGCGCTTCTACCAAATGCTGCTTATATTCTAGTTTTAGCTGCTCAGCTTCTCGTCTTTCGCGTTCTGCGGTATCAATCGCATCCGCAATTTTTTGTTGACGATCTGCCAAGCCTTGCATTAACGGTTTATAGGCAAATTTAGCAAGGATGGCAACTAAAAGCAGGAAATTCACAATTTGCGCTAGTAGCGTCCCATTCAATTCAACCAATGAAAGCACCTCCTCTTTGATCGGTATAAAGGAGACACTGGCAAGAATTTTTCAAGCCAGCAACCTTATATAAAAACCTTATTTTAAAAACGGATTCGCAAAGACCAACACAATGGCAATTACAGCAGCAATAATTGGAATCGATTCAATCAAACCTACTGAAATCAACATATTAACCAAAATAGTACCTTTGGCTTCCGGTTGTCTAGCCATCCCCTCAATCGCCTTTGCTGTTACAACACCATCACCAATACCAGCACCAATTGCAGCCAAACCAATGGCAAATCCTGCCCCTAAAACGGAAGCAGCTACGATAATTGCATTTTCCACAATAAATTCCTCCTTAAAGATCTTTTTTATTTATTTTGATTATCATCTGTATTCACAATCTTTATGCATTACCTAATGACCATCTTGCATTGAGTTCGAAAGATAGGATATTGACAACATGGTAAAAATAAATGCTTGTACAATACCAACAAACACACTAAAAGCCAACCATAACGTAGGTACAAAATAAGGCACCAGCATACCTAATACCAGTAACAGAATTTCTCCAGCCAAAATATTACCGAATAAACGAAACGCTAATGTAATTGGCTTGGCAACCTCTTCAATAATATTAATAACTACAAAAGGTACATAGGGCTCAAAAAAATGTTTAATATACCTTATAAACCCTTTGTTTTTGATTCCCAGAACATGAACGATTATAACAATCATTAATGCCAATCCTAGTGTCGTATTAATATCGTTGGTCGGCGATGTAAAACCTGGTATCAATCCAAGTTCATTACCCACTACTAAAAATAAAAATAGTGTAATAATGAGCGGAACCAGTTTTTGACCTTTTGGTCCCATGTTTGCCTCCACTTGCTCCAGTAAATAAACGACAACCATTTCTAAGAAATTCTGCCAACCTCGCGGACGAAATTCAATTCTTCTGGTTGCAGCTACCGCCAGTACAATGACAATTGCCATCGTAATCCAAGTCATGATTAGCGTATCCATATTAAAGGTCAAACCTGCAAAATGGGCTAAGGGATGACTTCCAATTTCCTGACCTTGTTCCATATCCTCCCTCCTTTCTTGTTAGTACAATATGCTAAAACGCTAAATTGCGTCTATGCATCTATGAATTTACGAAAAAACTTTTTGTTACAAGCACTACAGCTTGTAAGAACAAAACAATCTGCAAACTAAATAAGCCAAATACAACTGACCAAAAATCAATTCCCGGCAGTTTTATTGATAATAACAACATTGCAACAATAAAACCCAGCCGTATAAGCCAGCCTATTTTAGTATATAGTAATGCCCTATTTACAGGCATTTCAGCACTTTTTCTTATACGATACCCCATTAATAAAAAATAAATCACACTCGTGAAAATTCCCATCGTGAGCCCGACTATCTTTTCAGAATATCCTGTGAAGTAAGCATAAGCGCAAATCGAAATACCCCATACGATCATTTGCATGATTG
Source organism: Pelosinus sp. (assembly GCA_041639455.1). Lineage (GTDB taxonomy): Bacteria > Bacillota > Negativicutes > DSM-13327 > DSM-13327 > Pelosinus. The sequence continues at coordinate 3,069 of JBEQCC010000072.1, forward strand.
TCTTTTTTATTTCAACAACATATTCTTGCATATTGCTCTAGAAAGCAATAAATTACTCTCTATTTTCCTCCCACTACTTTCTTATATATGGACCACATTCCCGTTATCATGCCAAGCACAATGCCACACACGGTTCCCCAAGGAGCAATAGCAAAATACCCCTCTACAAACCTGCCTAACAAAATGCCTGCTGCTATAGAAGATACCAAATAAAAACCAATGGATGCCGCTGTACTGAATGCACTTAACAATGTCTTTTGGTCTTTTCCCATGGCATATACCTCTATAAAAATTATAAATGTTTAAGAAAACACTACAGGTCCTTTTTCTATTGCAAGAAATAATAACAGGTATGATAATAAAATTATTGACTAGATAGTCATTTTCTATTTATTGGTTTACTTTTCGACAATTTCCAGGAAACTCCTGCCATTATTATGTTATTTTTTCGTTTTTTTTACCAAACGTAATCTACATGTAATGGATAAGCAGCTCTAAGACTCCCCTCTTTTTAGCAGGAACCTTAGATCCAGAAAATTCGGCGAATAGTCGTTCCTAGAACTTTTAAAAAGTCGTCTTCACCTGCATCAATTTTTCTTTATCTCAACTTTGCAAGAAACGCCAAACTGGCTAGGTTTTTCTTGACAAAAACCATATTTCCATAAAATCGTTTCTACAATCCGTCTGGAAGCTTGTCCATCGCCATAAGGGTTGCAAGCATTTGCCATACGATCATATTCCCCTGAATCGGCCAGTAATATTCGTGTCTCTTGATACACTCGCTCCTTATCGGTACCAATCAACTTTACAGTTCCAGCTTCAATCGCCTCTGGGCGTTCCGTATTATCCCGCAATACTAACACAGGTTTTCCTAAGGCCGGAGCTTCTTCCTGTACACCGCCGGAATCAGTGAGAACAAGGTAGGAACGAGCCAATAAGTTGGCGAATGGCTGATACTCTAGAGGATCAATTAATTTCACCCTTTCAATACCGCCTAATTCGCTATTGACAACATCCCGTACAAGAGGATTTTTATGGACCGGAAAAACAACTTCCACATCTTCAAACTCTGTCACAATATCTCGTAAGGCTTGGTATACATGCCTCATAGGCTCTCCTAAATTTTCACGTCGATGAGTCGTTACTAAAATAACCCGTTTTTTTGTATAATCGATATTCGCCAAGACTTCTTCGGCAAATCGATAGTTTTTTTCCACAGTCGTCAGCAGCGCATCAATTACAGTATTGCCCGTAACAAAAGTAGCCTCGGCTGGTATTGCTTCTCTTATTAAATTTTCTTTTGCTGTTTTTGTTGGAGCAAAATGGATATCAGTCAAGGAACCTGTTAATTTACGATTCATTTCCTCAGGGAATGGTGAATATTTATTATGAGTCCTAAGACCAGCCTCTACATGACCAACAGCTGTTTGGTGGTAAAATGCAGCTAACGCTCCCGCAAAAGTAGTGGTTGTATCTCCATGCACCAAAACAATGTCAGGCTTTTCCTTCGTCAGGACTTCATTTAGCCCATACATAGCCCTGGAAGTGATATCAAATAAGGTTTGTCCCTGGGACATAATATCCAGATCATAGTTTGGCATAATGTGAAATAATTGTAGTACTTGGTCTAACATCTCTCTATGCTGGGCAGTAACTGCTACAATCGGTATAATATGTTTTGAATGCTTGTTGAGTTCTAAAATAACCGGAGCCATTTTAATTGCTTCTGGCCTCGTCCCAAATACGGTCATTACTTTAATACGTGACATATACATACTCCCCCTTTAATCACTTGAAAAATAGTTTTAAAACGCGAAGATACGAAGAATTGGGCATGGTACTGACCGAGTCTCAAAGACTCCTTGAATCGTCTGTCAACCGCATAACCTTTGCAGCCAACCCCTAAAGGGGTTTTGGTGGTATACTCACCAACATGTAGATGTGCTAAACTGCTGTTATCCATTTGGATAGTCCTCCTTTATTGAAGCATGCGGTCGGCGAACCTGCGTTCATTCTAACAAAGGAGGATCTTTTTTCTACTCATAGCTGGAAGCTTTCGGAATCACACGCCTAACGCGTGGTTTTCGGTATATAAAAATGGGCAGGCATAATGCCCGCCCAAAATGTATCCTCAGTGACTTTCAATTGACTTCGTTGCCTTTAGGACACCTATTTTTTTCGCCCCAACAAAGGCAATACCCAACAAAGCAACAATAATAAACGCCCCAAAGGATTTATTCACCTCGGTTAAAGCAATCGCACTCAAACCTAAACAGCCGCTCATAACATACATTAATAATACAGCTTGCTTTTGCGTAAGCCCCATCTCTAATAAGCGATGATGTAAATGCCCTTTATCGGGTTTAAAAATAGGACGTCCACTCATATAACGGCGAATAATTGCAAAAGCCGTATCCAAAATCGGCAAACCTAAAGCTACAATCGGTACAATCAAGGCAATGGTAGCCGCACTTTTCACAGTACCGAGAATGGATATCGCAGCTAACATATATCCTAGAAACATACTTCCTGTATCACCCATAAATATTTTGGCCGGATTGAAATTATGCTGTAAAAAGCCCAATGCACTCCCAGCTAACGCTGCTGTTAACACAGCTACAGTCCAGAAATTTTGCTGCAACGCCACTAACAGAATCGTAACTGACGCAATGGTAGATACTCCTGCCGCCAATCCGTCCAATCCATCAATCAAGTTAACTGTATTGGTTAAGCCAACCACCCACAAAATCGTCAGTGGTATTGCTAAGTACTCTACATAAATCATTTCGCCAAAAGGATTGGTCAGCCACTCAATCTTAATGTCAAACATGACCAGCACAGCCGCTGCCATAATTTGACCCAGCAGCTTTACCCTCGCTGACAATGGCTTTAAGTCATCGATAATACCTACGATTAGAATGACTGTACCGCCTACTAGCAGTCCCACAACCTCACGACTTACGTACATACTTGCTAACACAGCCAAAACAAATGCTGCATAAATAGCCAATCCACCCATCCGGGGAATGGATTTCGTATGCACTTTTCGATCATCCGGAGCATCCAATGCCCCGACCTTTATTGCAAAATCTTTTACCCGCGGTGTTGCAAAGTAAGCAACCGCTAAAGCAATCGTAAACGCCACAATATATGTCTGCATAATTAGCACCTCATTTCTACGCAACAATCCCATTTTACATCACGCTAATACCCTTGTCAAACGGATTCTACTTAGTGAATTCTTTGCTGACTAGTACCTTGTCAGCTTTAACACCGTAGGATAATGGCGAGGCTATTTTTCGCAACACAAGGCAAAAGCGGGAAGCATACCGGGAGTATGCCGCCCGACGACAACGAAGAGATGCGGAGAATGACCGTCAGGATTCACTGATTTAAGGCTGATAAGGTATTAGTATTTGCTTCGATCATATGCAATAGCCCTTTCGTCTGAGTTTGGCTATGTGCCCTGCTAACAGCTCTTCCATATTAACCTGATATTTTTTTGCCAGAATATACATCATGGTAAAACAACATTGAGCCACGTCTAATAGTTCATAGGCACAGCCTAACAAGACCGCCTGCATCCCTAAGTCTGGCTTTTCACCTGATGCCCCTGATCGTTTTCCCAAAAACTGCGTAAATTCCCCTATTTCTTCTTGAATTTTGCAAACCGTCGTTAAGAGAGTCACATCATCTAAAATGAGCCTGGGTAAATTTAAATACTTAAATGCGCCTACCGTCGTAATACTATATAAAAGCGTATGATCAAACAAATATCCTTTACGTGTCAATTTCCCAATATGTTCATCAATTAAGGCATCCACTTCTATACCATAGTATTCTTCCATAACAAACAACATGGTAACACAGGTTTGCGCTACATCTAATAACTCGGTTGCTACTTGTTCTAACAATTCTTCTGCGATTACTGGAATATTTTCCTTAGCAGACAGCATATTCTCATATGGCAAGAAGTGCAGCACCGCCCGGGCTAATTCACCGGCTTCTTCCATTATCTTCAGCAGCGTTGAATCTAAGGTAGGAGTTAGATTATTCAGCTTTGGCAGATAAATCGACTCAATCACAATGCTCCTCCTCGATAAAATTACATTTCCTCTTTTGGCATGTATACTACTTCAATAGAAGATAGCGCAAACCAATCTGTATGGGGATTATAATCTCTCCCATATACTATTTTTGTAATACCAGAAGTAATGATGAGCTTCTGGCACTCAGGACAGGGTCTATCGGTACAATACAAAGTAGCTCCCTGCCTTTCATCAGGAGTGCATTCCAGCAAGGCATTGGGCTCCGCGTGAATGCAGCGTATACAATGTCCATCCAGCATAGCGCAGCCATCATCGATACAATGAGGCAACCCCGCCGGACTGCCGTTATAGCCAGTCCCTTTGATTCTTTTGTCTTTTACGATCACAGCGCCCACCTGCCGTCTTAAGCAAGTACTGCGCTCCGCTACCTGAAATGCAATATCCAAAAAATATAAATCCCAGTTCTTCCGCATACATGTCCCCTCTAAATTAACTATTCATCATAAATGCTATACATACTCCTTTCCAATTATACTATAAAAAAGAAAAAAAAGAATTAGCGAATACGAAAATGCTAACACATTCTTTAAGAAATAAAACCTTTTGAACCGCGAAGATTACGAAGAATAGATCGACTAAAATTTCTCTATAATACTCCGCCGTGTTTTCTTTGACCCCTGCGAACAGAGTAAAGCACTCTCTACAAGGAGGAGATTGCTTTACTCTGCTCGCAATTGACAGGCAATATCTCTTCGCGGTTCATTGTTTTTTTCATAAATAAGCGCATTGTTTTCACTAATCATCATATTATTTTTGTAAATACATGTACTTTTTTTCAGCATATGTGGTATTCTAAAAAATACAGTGTTCTTTAAAATAGCAAGGAGGAAACATTTCGATGAAAGAACTTTTAGAATGTCTAGAAAAAGACCATACCCAAACCCCGGAGCAGCTGGCAATTATGCTAAATAAGCCTGCAGAGGAAATTGCCGCACTGATAAAAAAATATCAAGATGAAAAAATCATTGTAAAGTACCAAACCATCATTGATTGGGAAAAGGCGGGCGTGGATAATGTCACCGCTGTAATTGAAGTAAGAATTACCCCTCAACGTGAAGTAGGCTTTGATGCCATCGCTGAACGCATCTATCGTTATTCGGAAGTACGCAGCTTGTATTTAATGTCAGGAGGTTACGATTTATCGGTTACCGTAGAAGGGACCAGCCTAAAAGAAGTCGCCGATTTTGTTTCTACTAAATTATCTACAATTGACGGAGTTGTCAGTACTACAACTCACTTTATGTTGAAAAAATATAAATTTGCCGGCGTTATCATTAAAGATGAAGAAGAAGAACATAGGCTGGTGGTATCACCATGAATTGGTCTGATCGCATAGCGCCAACCGTTAAAGCCATTCCGCCTTCAGGCATCCGCCGCTTCTTTGACATCG
>JBEQCC010000073.1:0-8540 GCA_041639455.1 Pelosinus sp.
ATTTATTAATAGAAGCCATGAGCGAAAAATATAAGATTTATTTGTTTGGCGGAGCACCAGGTATTGCAGAGAAGGCTAAAAAAATAGCTGAAGAGCGTTATCCTGGTGTACAAATTGTTGGTACACGCAATGGCTTCTTTAGCAAACAAGATGAATCTGAAATTGTAAATGACATAAAAGCTTGCCAGCCAGATATTTTATTAGTAGCCTTGGGTGTGCCAAGACAAGAAAAATGGCTGGAAGAATATAAAGAAGAATTAAAAGTTCCCGTATCCATCGGCGTAGGTGGAACATTTGATGTAATGGCCGGAGTTGTAAAGCGAGCACCATTATGGATGCAGCGTAGTAATTTAGAATGGTTATTTCGCTTGTTGTCAGAGCCGAAACGTGCCATTCGCATGCTAGCTTTGCCACATTTTGTGATAAAAATAATGACTACAAAAAAATAGAAGGAAACAATTTATACTTTCAGATTGTTTGTAGATGAGGTGGATAAATGGTTAAAGCGCCGATAGTAAAGGAAGGTTACATATTTATCGTTATTCTTGCTATCATTACAAGTGTTGTTTATGTGACTGTTAATCCATATTGGAGTATTATTCCAGTTGTTTTAATGGGATTTATTACTTTCTTTTTTCGTAATCCTAAGAGAAACATTCCCAATGATGACAGGTTGATTTTGTCACCTGCTGATGGAAAAGTTATGAGCGTTTGTGAAGTTTATGATGATCAATTTCTCAATCAAGTCGGTCTTAAAGTGACAATATTCTTATCGGTTTTTGATGTACATCTTAACCGTAGTCCTATTGCTGGTGAGATAAAATTTCAACAATATACTTGTGGTCGTTTTCGACCCGCATATAAGAAGACTGTAGGCTGTGAAAATGAACGTCATTCTATAGGTATAGAAAATGATAAAATGAAAGTATTGGTAACACAAATAGCTGGTATTTTGGCACGACGTATCGTTTCATGGGTAACTCTTGGAAGTATCCTGCAAAAAGGTGAGCGATATGGTATGATTAAATTTGCATCCTGTACTGAAATTATTGTACCTAAAACAGTGGAAATAGTAGTCAAAAAAGGGGACAAAGTTAAGGGTGGCGAGTCTGTTATAGGGAGGTTGTTGCAATGAGAAGCGTTATTCCCAATGCGTTAACAGCATTAAATTTAGTATTAGGCATGTGTGCGATTATTTCTACCTTCCAGAATGAATTTTATCAAGCAGCGTTATTTATAGTCGCAGCGATGATTAGTGATGGGTTAGATGGTAGAGTTGCTAGATATTTAAATGTAAGTAGTGAATTTGGTAAGGAATTGGATTCATTGTGTGATTTAGCATCATTTGGTGTAGCACCTGCGATTTTGGCTTACGCCTTTTTATTAAAAGATTTTGGTATTATAGGATCTCTTATAGCTGCATTTTTCGCAACCTGTGGAGCATTGCGCTTAGCTCGTTTCAATGTCAATACCACTACAGTAAAAGGCTATTTTATGGGATTGCCCATTCCTGCTGCTGGCAGTGTTGTTGCTACTTTTGTTATGCTTGGAATTAAACCAGTTGGTTGGATATTTCCAATCTTAGTTATCGTTTTTGCCTATTTGATGGTTAGTACCATTAAATATCCTGATTTTAAAGGAAAGGGTGAAAAAATTAGGATTATTCCTGTAATTATAACAATGCTGGTTGCTGGCTATATACTCTTCATGACTAAAGATGCTGTTCTATTTACGCCATTCTTTGCATATGCTTTATTTGGGATCTTAAATACTGCTTTTGGATTATTTGATTCTAAAACCATTACGTAGTAAGTAGTAGAAAAAAATGTATTCTGATCATTGGACGCTTATTTTTTTGTAACCATGAGTTAATGAATGTGTTTAAATAACGAATATCTTGACAATTTAGTGAAGTTAGAATTAGAATGTTATGTGTGTTTTAAGTTAAAGTATATTTAAATATACTTTAAAAAACAGGCTTTTAAAGGAGAAAAATCCATGAATTATATTTTTGACTATATCATGATTCCATTACAGCTTATAATTGTATTCTTTACTTTATATTATTTTATTATTGCTTTTTTTGGTATTTGGCGCAGAAAAGAGAAGAAAATTATGACACCTCAAAATAGCTTTGCTGTTATTGTAGCGGCGCATAATGAGGAACAAGTAATCGGTCAATTGGTAGAAAATCTCCACGTTTTGAAGTATCCTCGTGAGTTGTATGATATTTTTGTAGTGGCAGATAACTGTAAGGATAATACGGCAGAAATTGCTCGCGGAGCGGGTGCAATTGTTTATGAACGTTTTTGCTTAGAACAGCGCGGTAAAGGTTATGCTATGGAATGGATGTTTGCAAAACTATTTAAACTAGAGCGTAATTATGATAGTGTAGTAATATTTGATGCAGATAATTTAGTGGATCAAAATTTTCTTTTAGAAATGAATAATCGCTTATGTAAAGGTGAGAAAGTAATTCAGGGATATTTGGATTCTAAAAACCCTCATGATACATGGGTTGCCGGTACGTTTGCTATTTCTTTCTGGGTTGTAAATCATATTTGGCATCTCGCCAAATACAATATAGGATTGTCAAGTGTCCTTGGTGGCACTGGTATGTGTATATCGACAGATGTGCTGCGAAAGTTTGGCTGGGGAGCAACTTGTCTTACTGAAGATATGGAATTTACGATGAAGGTATTATTAAAAGGTGTCCCCACCACTTGGGCCCATGATGCTATTGTATACGATGAAAAACCCTTAACCTTTGGACAGTCATGGCGTCAGCGTAAACGGTGGGCACAAGGACATTTTGATATAGCAGGTCGATATATCCCCAGCATGTTGTATGAGGGGATAAAACAACGTGATATTAGAATTTTAGATGGTGTATTGCATCTATTTCAACCATATTTTTTAATCTTATCAACAAGTTTTGTGTTAATGAGTTATATATATACCATTGTCCCCTTTTATACTAATATTATAAATAAAATATTACCCATTGAGGTTATGACAGCGATAGGTGTTGGACAATATCTATTTCCAGTGATGATCTTAGGGATGATTGGTGCCAAAGGGAAGTCATGGTGGTACTTAATTTTTTATCCATTGTTTGTTTATAGCTGGATACCGATTACTATTTTAGGCTTCTTCCATCGTAATGACCGAGAGTGGAGTCATACACAGCATACTCGTAGTATTAGTTATAAAGATGTATTGTTGACACAAAAAAATGAATTTAGTAAAGAAGATTTTTTAAGTAAGCAAGCTGTTAAATAAAAGATGAGTATTATACTCATCTTTTTTCACAAAATAATACATGATAAGATTTTTTATTATAAGGAAGTATAGGGGGTTAGGTATGTTTGAGTTGACAATTGCGGTGAATTTTGAAGCTGCTCATTGTATTCGAAATTACCCAGGAAAGTGTAATCGATTGCATGGGCATAATTGGAAAGTAGAAGTAAATATATATGGATCGCAATTAAACGATTTGGGAATGTTAGTTGATTTTGTTGATTTGAAAGCGGCGATAAATGGTATTATGGTGAATTTAGATCATTATTATCTCAATGAAATTGAACCTTTTTGCAGAATCAATCCTACAGCAGAAAACCTTGCCAAATATATATATGAAGAATTAGCTAAAACCCCAATATTTAATGAGAATGTTAAATTGCGCTCTATCAGAGTATGGGAATCGCCTAATTCTGCAGCCGCATATAGCCAGGAGGCATAATGGTGTCTCATAAGCTCAATATTGTTGAAGTTTTTTCTTCTATTCAAGGTGAGGGAGAATTTGTTGGTTATCGTCAAGTTTTTGTACGTTTGGCTGGCTGTAATTTAGAGTGTGATTTTTGTGATACCCCTTCATCAAGAACAAAGGCAATGGAAGGTCAAATTGAAATGACTGCTGGAAAGCGTGATTTTAAGAAGGTAAAAAATCCAATCTCAATTGTAGATATGTCTAATTATATTAATAATTTATTGATAGTACCCCATCATTCAGTTAGTTTTACAGGCGGAGAACCTTTATGCCAAGCCGAAGGCATAGCTCAACTTCTACCGTACATCAAAGGGCGTATCTATTTAGAGACGAACGGTACATTGCCAGAAAAATTAAAATTGGTATTACCTCATATTCATATCGTTAGTATGGATATTAAGTTGCCTAGCATTATTCATCAAGATGTGTGGCAGCAACATAGGCAATTTCTTTCCATAGCTAATGCGTGTAATATTTTTGTAAAGATAGTAGTTACAGGTAAAACGAATAGAATCGAATTTCAAAAAGCGGTAGAGTTAATTGCGGCAATTGATCAAAAGATTCCCTTAATCATACAGCCAGTGACTCCCATTCATGATTGTGAGGGCGTTACTCCGGATATGATGTTGTTATGGCAAGAGCAGGCCCTTATTTTCCTTACAGATGTACGAGTCATTCCGCAAACTCATAAATTTATGGGACAATTATAAGGGAGGAATCAGTTTGCGTATTTTATTAACCAATGATGATGGAATTGATGCGACTGGTATACAGGTTCTTTGGCAAGAGCTTTTAAAAATAGGGGAAGTAGTGGTGGTTGCACCTGATGCCGAACGAAGTGCTGCTAGTCAGGCTATTACGGTACATAGCCCTATACGAGTCGATAAATATTGCGCCAGTGATTCTAGGCTTTGTGGTTGGCGTATTGGAGGCACACCTGCTGATTGTGTGAAGATTGCCTTAGAAACTTTAGTTAGTGTAATACCTGATTTTGTGGTTTCTGGAATTAATCATGGACCTAATTTGGGCACTGATGTATTGTATTCAGGAACAGTAAGCGCTGCAATCGAAGGAGCTTTGCATGGGATACCATCAGTGGCTGTTTCACAGGACTCTTGGAAATCCTCCGATTTTAAGCCTGCGGCTGAATTTACAGCAAAATTACTGCAAGATATCTTTCAACGCTCATTACCTTCTGATACCTTATTAAATGTAAATGTACCTGCTCTTTCTGCAGAACAGATTGATGGGGTAACGATTACCAAACTGGGAGTAAGACAGTATGCAAATGTTTTCGAACCTCGCCTTGATCCTAGAGGACGAACATATTATTGGATGGGGGGAGAAGTTGTAGAGAATGTAAATGATGCGGATAGCGATATTGTTGCGATCAATAAGTCCAAAATCTCAGTTACTCCCATCCATTTTGATCTGACTAATTATGGGATTATGGAAACACTAAAAAGTTGGAAGTTATAATCGATAAGATATGGTGATTAGCTTAGCAGCAAAATTGAAATATTGTAAATAAATATATAAATATTGGTATTATTTACTTTTATACTGCATATTTTACAATAGCAATCCTAGTAATACCTACTTGAGGGAGGGGAATTCTGTGTCTAAACGTATTGGTAAGACACGTTTTAATACCACGCCCAAGGGATCGGGAACAGCTATGTTGATAGGAAAAGGCTTTTTTGTCAGTATAATCGTTTCGTTGGTTTGCACCTTCTTTTTATCCATTATTAGCTTAGTGACCGAAAATACATACATTGATTATTACATGCAATACGTTATGGTTGGGGTAACTATGGTTAGTATTTTTATTGGTAGTGTATATGCTACCCAGCAGGCCGAGTCTAGAGGATTAATCATAGGTGTTGTGATTGGGATCATCTATGTATTACTTTCTGTAGGTATTGGTATGGAAATTAGCCAAGAGTCCATTTCGCTATTTGTATTAGCTAACAAATTTATGGCTGGAATTGCGGTAGGAATACTAGGCGGTTTAGTTGGTGTAAATTTGTAATTATTTGTAAAATCTAAGTTGTATTTTCGTGAGGCTTTGAGCCTCCTTTTCTTTTCGTGTATACGAATATAAAGTGTGCTTGGTGGCTACTGAATGGATATATAAAGTGATCTAGATGGTACAATTTTTGATATGTCAGATCTAATTATCAGCGCATTTGGACATACCTTTCAAAAACATTATAACAGGAAGCTTATTTCTCTGGAGATCCATGCGTTTTTGGGAAAAACACTAAGGATCAAATGACTAAATAGTCCGTTTGATTTAATCAGTGCTAAACAAGCTGGTGTAAAGACAGTCGCTGTTCGTTGGACTTGCGTATCATGGGAGACGATTTTACAAGAGGCGCCAGACTTTACTTTAGAAAATATGCATGATTTATTAACTATTTGTGGCGTTTAGTAAATTTAATAGTTTATTATAAGGAATGCTATATAGTACAATAGAAGAAACAGTAGCAAGCTACATCAAAATGGTTGGTGAGAAGATGATACATATCGGAATTATTGGTGGTACTGGAGTATATGATCCTAATATCTTAGAAAATGTACAGCGAGATGAAGTCCTAACGCCTTATGGCTCAGTGTCTTATAACGTTGGTGATTTTGCAGGAAAGAGTATCGCTTTTATTCCCAGACATGGCAGCAAGCATTCGATTGCGCCACATTTAATCAATTATCAAGCCAATATTTGGGCTATGAAAAAAATGGGTATTAAAATGATTTTAGCAACGGCTGCGGTAGGCTCTTTGAATTTAGATATGAAGTTAGGGGATTTTGTTTTAATCGACCAATTCATTGACTTTACTAAAAATAGGAAAAATACATTTTATGAAGGTGGAAAAAGAAAAGTAGTTCACGTGGATTTAACAACGCCTTATTGCTCTGCTTTAAGAAAAAAATTATTAGTAGTTGCTCAAGAGAATGGCATTGTGGTTCATAATTATGGAACGTATGTTTGTACCGAAGGACCACGTTTTGAAACACCAGCTGAAATTCGTATGTTCGCTAAGTTTGGTGGGCATTTGGTGGGGATGACTAACGTGCCGGAAGTGGTATTGGCTCGTGAAGCTGAGATGTGCTACGCGACTATTGCTATGGTAACAAACTATGCGGCAGGTATTTCATCCCAGCCTTTAACCTATGGTGAAGTGATTCACGTTATGAATGCGAATACAGAAAAGCTAAAAAAAGTGCTTATGAATACTATTAAATGTATTGATTTTGAAGCTAACTGTAGCTGCCAACAAGCTTTAAAAGAATATGGTGGTTTTAAATTATAAAGAGTGGTGATATAATTGCTAAAGACAATAGAGTGGAAAAATAGTACGCTATGGTTATTAGATCAAACCCTGTTGCCTAATCGTATTGAATTTATTGAATGTCATAACTTTCAAAGAATAGCGCAAGCAATAAAAAGGTTAGAAGTCCGCGGAGCTCCTGCTATTGGTGCAGCGGCTGCATTTGGCTTGGTTCTTGGAGCGAAGGAACTTTGTAATGATTCTGACTTTGGTACCAGTATCGAAAGGGTGGCCGAGGAATTACGACAAACCAGACCTACTGCTATAAACCTGTTTTGGGCAATTGAGAGAATGATGTCTATTATTCATAAAGCGAATCGTGACAAAGATATTATTGATTTGGTAAGGGATTTAGAAAAAGAAGCTATTTCCATTGCCAGTGAAGATTGTGCTGTGAATCATAAGATTTCTCAATATGGTGCTCAGTTATTTAATGAGCCCGTATCGATTCTTACCCATTGCAATGCCGGAGCCTTGGCGACCGCTGGTTTTGGGACCGCTTTAGGAGTAATTCGCCAAGCCTTCTCTGAAGGGAAGATTACCCGGGTATTTGCTGATGAAACTAGGCCATTGCTTCAGGGTGCTCGTTTGACAGCATGGGAATTGATGCAGGAAAATATTCCCGTTACTCTTATTACAGATAATATGGCATGTTGGGTTATGACAAAAAATATGGTACAGGCTGTTATCGTTGGAGCCGATAGAATTACTTTAAATGGTGATGTGGCGAATAAAATTGGCACTTATAGTGTGGCAGTATTAGCTAAGGAGCATAATATACCTTTTTATGTGGCTGCCCCTGTTTCCACTTTTGATTTTACTATGAACAGTGGTATGGATATTCCGATTGAAGAAAGACATGCCGATGAAGTAGCTCAGTTTGCTGGAGTTCTGACAGCGCCAGAAGGCGTAGACGTTTTTAATCCTGCATTTGATGTCACACCTAATTCCTTAATTTCAGCAATTGTAACGGAATATGGTGTACTGGAACAACCCTATCATGAAGCAATTATTGCATTACAACAAAAAAAGATTAAAGGAGTGCTGTAAAATGGAATCAATTATTCGCGATATAAAATTGGCGTCACAAGGACATGATAAAATTAATTGGGTTAAGGAATTTATGCCTGTACTGAACGTATTGAATGAGGATCTGTCGAAAAATAAACCTTTAAGTGGTAAAAATGTAGTTATAACTATGCATTTAGAAGCTAAGACGGCTTATTTAGCCTTAGTTCTAAAAAATGCAGGAGCAAATGTTGCTGTAACCGGAAGTAATCCGTTATCAACTCAAGATGATGTAGCGGCCGCTTTAGTGGAAGAAGGCGTTAAGGTTTTTGCCTGGTATAATACCACAACTGAAGAGTATGAGAAGTTTTTACATAAAGCTTTAGATACTAAGCCGGATATTATTGTTGATGATGGGGGCGATTTAAGAT
>JBEQCC010000074.1:0-8499 GCA_041639455.1 Pelosinus sp.
AGAGGACTGAACTTAACATTAGAAGTTAAAGATGGCATATTAAATCATACAGGTTTAAATAAGCCTTTTACCTTAGAAGGAAACGTAGTGCGTATTGGCGATCGTATCGCTTATTTATGTCATGACTATGATGATGGTATTCGAGCAGGGATGATCAGAACTGTTGATTTACCAGAAAAGGTGGCAAAGACCTTAGGAACAAACCCGTCTAATATGATTACTGTAATGGTTTCTGATATGATTCGGACATCTGAGGGACATAATGAAATACATATCTCGGCTAAAGTTAAAAATGCCATGGAAGAATTTCGTGAGTTTATGTTTCGAAAAGTATATCACTCAACAGATTTAGAACCGGATCGCAAGAAGGCGAAATATATCATCCATAAACTATATGAATACTTTACCCTTCACCCTGAAAGCTTACCACAGGAATTTTTAGAACGTGAAGGTATTTGGGGATTGGAGGTAACTATTGTTGACTACATTGCAGGTTTGACAGATAGTTATGCAGTTCATTTGTTTGAAGAGTTATTTATTCCGGCAAAGTGGATTGCCAGATGAGTTATAAGAAGAGGTTTCAATTTGTTATCAAAAAAAATATTAGTTGTCAAGAGGGAAAAGAGGATATTTATAAGTTATATTGAATACTATTGTTTATGAAAGTAAAATGCATGGAATTATGCCCTAATTTGGAGCTAATTTTAAGATCTTTCAATTAATAGTATGAAATAATAAGTACTATGGTGCATGAATCTTATAGCAGGATTATGGGAATTTGTGTAGAAATAAATCACAAATCGAAAGTAGTTTTTCTTTTAGTCATATTGGATATGCTAGTATTAGCAGGAATATGGGAAAAAATCGCGAAAACAGGAAGACAGGATATTCTTGTAGCATAAGTCGAAAAGTTGATTAGTGGGAATATTTATTCATAAAAAATTAACAGGCTATATGGTTACGAGTATTTAAAGGTGAGTTTATGAAAGATGGGATTTATGATGAATTTATTGATAGGTTGCGTTCGGAGAGTGATATTGTAAGCATCTTATCAGAGTATGTTCCTTTAAAAAAGAAGGGAAAAAACTATTGGGGCTGCTGTCCATTTCATCATGAGAACACTCCTTCATTTTCAGTAACACCTGACAAAGGTTTTTTTTATTGTTTCGGTTGTCAAAGTGGAGGAAATGTATTTAATTTTTTAATGAAAATTGAAAACATTAGTTTTTTTGATGCGGTAAAAGTATTGGCGCAAAAAATGAATATTCCTTTGCCAGAAAAAGAGAAAAGTTCGCGGGAATTGGCAAGGGAGCGTGAGAATAGCAAATTATACCGTGTCAATGAAATGGCTAGGGAGTTTTTTTATGCTTGTTTGACAAAAACTGTTTATGGCAAAAAAGCAAGAGAATATTTAAATTCCCGTGGTGTTACAGATGACGTTATTGAACGTTTTAAAATTGGCTTTGCTCCTCCTGCTTGGGATAAATTAGTAAACGCCTTTTTAGAACGTGGTGTAGAACAAGAGGTTTTGCTAAGAAGTGGTCTAATCGTAGAGAGAAATTCTGGTGATGGTGTTTATGACCGATTTCGCAGTCGTGTAATATTTCCTATTTCTGATGCTCGGGGACGGGTAGTTGGTTTTGGGGGAAGGGTGATTGATGATAGCCAACCTAAATATTTAAATTCACCAGAAACCTCTGTTTTTAATAAAAGATATATTTTGTTTGGTTTTGATGCTGCACAAAAGTTTATTAAGGAATCTGGGCAAGCTATTGTAGTAGAAGGTTATATGGATGCTATTACCGCCTATGCCTTTGGTATTCGCAATGTTGTGGCATCATTAGGAACAGCCTTTTCTCCTGAACAGGCTAAATTATTGCTTCGTAATGCTAAAGATATATTTTTTGCTTATGATAGTGATGTTGCCGGGCAAAATGCTACAATGCGAGCTTTAGCAATTCTACGAAATTTAGGTGCAAATGTGAGAGTGATTTTGATCCCTGATGGGAAAGACCCAGATGAATTCATTCGCAAACATGGAGTTGAGGCATTCCAATCACTCATTGCAGAAGCATCTGATATTTTAGAATATCAAATCAAGCAAGCTTTTCAAAGTATAGATTATAGCGATCTAGAAGGTAAAGTTGCCGTTGTATCGAGAATAGTACCTGTTTTGGCAGAAGCGGATAACGCAGTAGAAGTAAATGCATATATTGCTTCTATTTCACAGATGCTGGCAATTGATGAAAGTGCCATACGCAGCGAAGTTCGTAAATTTTTGTTTCAACAACAAAAGGATAAAAATGTAAATAAGGGGAAGAATATATCCAATATGTTGGTTGTGAAGCAACCTTCAATCGCATTAGAACAAGCTGAAAGTCATATTATTCGATTAATGTGTGGGAATAGCTCTCTCATACCATATATTAAAGAGAAACTGTCTATTTAAGAAATACAGGGAGAAAATAGAAGCGAAATAATTAATTTAATATTTAAAGAGTATAATATGGGAAAAGATATTACAGATACTGCTTGGACAATGATGCTAAGTGAAGCAGCAAATGCAGAACTATCTCATATTATGTTAATTGATATACAATATAGTGATACTGATAATATTAAAATGGTTGATGATTGTATAAAAAATATGCGCCTAACAAATTTAAAGTTTTTATATGAACAGTACCGGTTAAGGGCTGATGAATTAGAACGTCTGGGGGATAGTGACTTTCTGCAAGCATTAGCAGAAAGTCAGCGAATAAACGATGAAATTAATAAATTGCGTAACTTATAATTCCAAAAAGAAACTACGCCTTGATTGGAGTGGCCAATGGAGGAGGGGAGTAAAATGACAGAGAAAAAGATGATATTAAATGAATTTATAACTAAGATGGTAAATAAAGGAAAAAAACAGGGTGGCGTGTTAACTTATAGTGAAATCATGGATACTCTCCAAAGTGAAGATTTATCTCCTGATGAAATTGAAGAGATATATGAAGTCTTTTCGAGTAAGGGGATTGAGATAGTTGATGAGCTTCCTGATGATACTGAAAGACATGATGAACCTGATGTAACAGAAGTAGAAGAAGTAACTCCAGAAGAAGTAGATATTGATTTAACAATTCCAGAAGGTATTAGTATTGATGATCCGGTTCGTATGTATCTTAAGGAGATTGGTAGAGTACCTTTATTGACAGCTGATGAAGAAATTAAATTAGCGCAGCGTATGGAAGAAGGCGACGAGGAAGCAAAAAGGCGATTGGCAGAAGCTAACCTGCGCTTGGTTGTAAGTATTGCAAAACGCTACGTTGGGCGTGGAATGCTATTCTTGGACTTAATTCAAGAAGGTAATTTGGGCTTAATTAAAGCCGTTGAGAAATTTGACTATAATAAAGGCTATAAATTTAGTACCTATGCTACTTGGTGGATTCGCCAAGCAATTACAAGGGCAATTGCTGACCAAGCTCGAACGATTCGTATTCCAGTGCACATGGTGGAGACGATTAATAAATTGATACGCGTGTCTAGGCAATTATTACAAGAACTAGGACGTGAGCCTCAACCAGAAGAAATTGCAAAAGAGATGGATATCAGTGTTGAGCGTGTAAGAGAAATCATGAAAATTGCTCAAGAGCCAGTATCTTTAGAAACACCGATTGGCGAAGAAGAAGATTCTCACTTAGGCGACTTTATTGAAGATCAGGATGCACCAGCTCCTGCTGAGGCTGCTTCTTTTATGCTCTTAAAGGAACAATTAGAAGAAGTGCTAGAGACTCTTACTCCGCGAGAAGAAAAAGTTCTTAGATTACGGTTTGGTCTTGATGACGGGCGAGCACGCACACTAGAAGAGGTAGGGCAGCATTTCGGTGTTACTCGTGAACGTATCCGCCAGATTGAAGCAAAAGCTCTTAGAAAGTTACGTCATCCTAGTCGTAGTAAGAAATTAAAGGATTTCTTAGAGTGATAGTAAGTTTAATTTCATTTCTTAAAAAAAACTGTTGACGTAACATTGATATTGTATTATAATAGTTGATGTTGACGACATTCCTCGATAGCTCAGTTGGTAGAGCAATCGGCTGTTAACCGATCGGTCGTAGGTTCGAGTCCTACTCGAGGAGCCATCTTATGCAGAGTACAAACAGGCTTTCTATGGAAAACCTGTTTTAATATCTCTAGGGCCTATAGCTCAGCGGTAGAGCAGCCGGCTCATAACCGGCTGGTCCCTGGTTCGATCCCAGGTGGGCCCACCATTTTATAGTAAGTAATTTTGGCCCGTTGGTCAAGCGGTCAAGACACCGCCCTTTCACGGCGATAACGGGGGTTCGATTCCCCCACGGGTCACCATAACGGGCGATTAGCTCAGCTGGGAGAGCGCCTGCCTTACAAGCAGGATGTCGGCAGTTCGATCCTGTCATCGCCCACCATTTAAGAATTAAATGCAAAGCATATGCTTTGCATTTTTTTACTATAGAGAAGATGATATTGAATTTTTATTGATTTGAATTGTTAAATTGAAATTTTAGTATAATAAGAAAATAATAATGAGGTGATTGTAATTTGAGACTTGTGGGAAGATTGGCTGCATTAGCGGCATGTGTGCCTCGAGGGGCTCGTTTAGCTGATATTGGTACGGATCATGCATACTTACCTATTGAATTAGTCGAAAAAGATGTTATTGTTTCGGCTGTAGCTGGTGATGTTCATAGCGGTCCTTATAAGGCTGCTAAAGAGCATGTGGAAGGCTTATCACTGGAAGGAAAAATTTCTGTACGTTTAGGAAACGGATTAGCAGTGCTTTCACCATTAGAAGTAGATACGGTTGTTATTGCTGGTATGGGGGGACAAACAATTATAGAGATATTAACGAACCATTGTGAAATTGTTAGCTCTCTAAAA
This sequence comes from Pelosinus sp., assembly GCA_041639455.1. Lineage (GTDB taxonomy): Bacteria > Bacillota > Negativicutes > DSM-13327 > DSM-13327 > Pelosinus. The sequence goes on from JBEQCC010000074.1 coordinate 4,897, forward strand.
CGTCTAGTATTACAGCCTATGGTGGGAGCGGCAACTGTGCGGCGTTGGTTATGTGAAAACCATTGGTCTGTGCTAGAGGAGCGGTTAGTCCAAGAAGAGGGAAGACTGTATGAAATCATTGTGGCAGAGCAAGGAGATTCTCCTCGCTATGAGTCTGTCATGTACGAAATTGGGCAAAAGCTATGGGATGAAAAGTCTCCGCTGTTAATATTGCATATTGATCAATTGATTTCTCAGACTAAGCGTGTAGTAAGAGAAATGGAATGTAGTAGTAATGCCCCAAAAAGCCTTAAATACCATGAATATGTCACACGATTAAAACAACTGGAGGATAAGCGGCGATGTCTGTAAAGTGTCAGGTAATTATAGAGGCAATGGATAAACTGGCGCCTAGGAGCTTAGCAGAGGATTGGGATAATGTGGGGCTGCTAGTTGGCAGTTCAGCCCAAACAATTCATAAGATACTAATCACCTTAGATGTAACAAAGGCAGTAGTGGAACAAGCTGTAAAAGACGATATCGATTTAATCATTGTTCATCATCCTGTTATATTTAAGAGCATCTCTGCCATAAGGACAGATTTACCACAGGGGCAAATTTTATCTACTTTAATAAAAGCAAATATTGGAGTATATGCTGTTCATACGAATCTTGATATCGCTTCAGGAGGTGTGAATGATGTATTGGCAGATGCTTTTCAGTTATGTGATGTGCGACCCCTCGCGGATAATTCTAGTGAAAAACTTTGTAAATTAGTAGTATTTGTTCCAGAAACCCATCGAGAAATTGTTGGAGATGCGATAATGGCGGCTGGAGCAGGACATATTGGTAATTATAGTCATTGTAGTTTTGCCACTAATGGCATCGGCACATTTTTGCCTTTAGATGGTTCTAAACCATTTATCGGACATGCTGGCAAGTTGGAGCATGTACAAGAAATTCGCTTAGAAACGATTATGCCAGAGAAAATTTACAAGTCAGTTGTTAAAGCAATGCTAAAAGTACATCCTTATGAAGAGGTTGCTTATGATGTATACCAGCTGATGAATTCTGGAGAAAAATTAGGACTTGGGCGTGTTGGAAAGCTCATGAATCCTATCGTGTTTGCAGAGTTTGTTAATCGGGTAAAATATGTGCTGGGAGTATCTGCTGTAAGTGTAGTAGGAGATCAAAATAAGTTGATAAAAAAAGTAGCGGTGTGTGGTGGCGCAGGTGCTAGCTTATTGCATAAGGCTGCATTTGCTGGAGCAGATGTCTTAGTAACAGGAGACGTAAAATATCACGAGGGACAAGATGCTGCTGCCCTTGGAATCGCAATTATTGATGCTGGTCATTTTGCCACAGAGCAACCTGTACTGTCTTATGTGGCAGAATATCTTAGCAAATGTGCTGATGATGCAAAATGGTCTGTGGATATTAAGGTTGACGATATCAATCAAGACGTCTTTCAGATCTATTAAAGATGGTATAAAATAAATCATAAATAATTTGACTAAATGAATAATATGTGATATAATTATTTTCTCGTTGATTGAATGACAAAAATATAGTGTTGTGAGTAGGAAAGATGATCGCGGATGCCCATAAAGCATACGAGGAAAGTCCGAGCTCCATAGGGCAGGGTGCTGGATAACGTCCAGCGAGGGTGACCTTAGGGAAAGTGCCATAGAAATGTAAACCGCCAGCTACGCTGGTAAGGATGGAACGGTGCGGTAAGAGCGCACCAGCAGTCAGGTGACTGGCTGGCTAGGTAAACCCCACCTGGAGCAAGACCAAATAGGGAAGGGATGAAGCTGCCCGCTGAACCTTCCGGGTTGCGTCGCTAGAGCTGTCAGGTAACTGCCAGACTAGATAGATGATCATCACCGTGTAAGCGGTACAGAACTCGGCTTATTGATTACTCACAACTTTATGGAAATGAAACCTTTTCTATTTTAAATATAGAGAAGGTTTTTTATTTAACAAGATGAAAGAATGATTATTAAATAAAATTTAAACCGGAATGATAAAAAGTATCTGATGAGTGTTGACTTTTAATTCGATATTTTCTATTATATAAATAAGTAAGATAGTAATGAAAATTCAATAATGGTGAAATAATAAAATAAAATATATTGGAGGTTACATAATGAGTATTCTAAATATTACAAGTGAAAGTGATTTTAAAGAAAAATTATCTCAACCAGGTAAACCGGTGCTTGTAGATTTCTGGGCGTCTTGGTGCGGCCCATGTAAAATGGTTGCTCCGGAACTTGAAGCTGTTGGATCAGAGTATGAAGGCAAAGCTGTTGTTGTAAAGGTTAATGTGGATGAACAGCAGCAACTGGCCAGTGAATATAATGTTATGGGAATTCCCACTTTGCTTCTCTTTAAAGATGGTATAGAAGTTAATCGCATCGTAGGATACCGGCCACGTAAAGATTTAATGGATGCGATTGATAAGGTTATCTAAATTTTAAAAGAGGCTTCAAATGTCGAAGTCTCTTTTTTTTGCAATCATATCATATATTGTAGAAATTTATATTGTCTAAATGTTATTAATTTGCGATAATATGAAGAGGAATAGGAACATCCTATTTATGGTATGCCTAATTCTTATTGATGCTAAGTGTGTAATTTATTATTAACGAGTATACTGTATTATAAATTCGTTATCCCGAAAGGAGTTATATATGATTATCTCATGGAATACTACTCAGGTCTGTAATATTAGCTGTCTTCACTGCTATCGTGATGCAGGAAAGAAGAGACCTGATGAATTAAGTACAGAAGCAGGCAAAAAATTATTAGATGAAATGAAACGTGCTGGTTTTAAAATTATTATTTTAAGTGGTGGCGAGCCTTTGATGCGCCCTGATATTTATGAATTAATTTCTTATGCTAAAAGTATTGGATTAAGACCAGTGCTTGGTACAAATGGAATCTTAATTACTAAGGAAGTCGCTATAAAGCTAAAAAAAGCTGGGCTTGGAGCAGCTGGAATCAGCCTTGATAGTCGCGATAAAAATGTTCACGATAAGTTTCGTCAATCCGAAGGGGCTTGGGATAAAACCATTGCGGCGATGGAGGCTTGTCGTGAAGTAGGACTTCCTTTCCAGATTCATACAACCATCACAACTTGGAATGAAAAGGAAGTTACTGATATTACCGATTTAGCTGTTGAAATAGGGGCAATGGCTCATCATATCTTTTTCTTAGTTCCTACTGGTAGAGGAAAAGATATTGAAGATACAACATTAAAAACAGAGCAATATGAAGCTGTATTAACACGGATTTTGGAAAAGCAAAAAGAGGTGCCGATTGAACTTAAACCTACCTGTGCTCCTCAGTTTATGCGTATTGCAAAGGAACGTAATATTCCAATGCGCTTTACAAGAGGTTGTTTGGCAGGTACTGCTTATTGTGTGATCTTGCCAAATGGCGACGTACAAGCTTGTCCTTATTTGCCCATCAAAATCGGTAACGTAAAAGAAAACGATTTTGATGTAATATGGCGTGATAGTGAGATGTTTAATCGATTGAGACATGAGCCGCTAAAAGGTGGCTGTGGAACCTGTGGCTATGATGGTATATGCGGTGGCTGTAGGGCTCGGGCATATTATT
>JBEQCC010000075.1:0-8498 GCA_041639455.1 Pelosinus sp.
ATCAATCGCGGTCTTAGCTGAATCCAATGCATCACCGTTATAAGACTGATGACCTAGACGCAGAAAAAGTGAGGTTTGCGCAGAGAGGGGAGCTGTTCCGGTCAGACGTATCGTCCGTTCGACAAAATCCGCATCGGCAAGATTGGGATGTTTGTATTGGCGTGATTCGTATTTGACAGTTGTTTTCCCCTCCATAACCAGTTGCTGAGCCTGTACAATATTAGATAAAGAGAGTAAAAAAATAAGGAACAGGAGATATGTCATCATTTCATTCCTTTCAATATTGAATTATAATCATATGCTTCTTAGATTAATGAGTATTCTAAGAAGTAAGAGGAAAATCCTTTTTGGTTTGTTTGTACAAGAGAAAAATCGATCAAGTTTCTCTATTCTATTTATGCTAGAAAAGAAAAACAATGAAAATATGCTGATGTGGATCGTGGAGATTTATAGTATAATATATCATAAGAGAATGCTTGGCTTTGTAACAATATTGGGAGGCGAATATGTGATTAATATTTTGTTAGTTGGTGGCGGCAGAGGTGGCGTTGGGATTATAGAAATGGTGAGTCATGTACCGGATATAGCAGTTGTCGGGGTTGTGGATGTAAAATCAGATGCTGTAGCAATCCAACTGGCACAAAGGCTAGGAATTCGTACCTTTGCAGATGTTCGTGACGGTCTTAAGATGCCAACAGTTAATGTAGTGCTAAATATTACCGGAAATCAGAAAGTAAATCAATTGATTGAAGAACATAAATCACCGAATGTTAAAGTGGTAGATGATTTTATTACAAGTATGTTGTACCATTTAATTAAATCTCAGGTTTTATTGAGCGAAGAATTGAATGAGAAGGTTGCTGTGTTATCGCAATCCGTAAGTGAAGCTAAAAGTCATATTAATAATACTCACGAAGTGATTGATTTTATTAATAAGGTATCCCAGCAGACGAATTTACTTGGTTTAAATGCAGCCATTGAGGCAGCTCGGGCGGGTGAACATGGCAGAGGATTTGCAGTCGTTGCCACTGAAGTCCGCAAGTTATCGGAAGATAGTGTAGAGGCAACCAAAAAGATTAATGATATCTTAGGAAATATTGAAATGTCCATGCAGCATATTATTACAGGTATTGAAGAAACAGCTGCAGTAGCAGAAAAACATACAAAAAGAGAATTAATTACAGGCGCAAGCATATAAGTAAAATGAGATAGCCTTCGAGCAGCCGCAGCTCGCGGGCTCTTTCTTTGAAATGGGGGCTAAAAGGGATGAATCGTAATACCGCAAGGGTAATGCTATTATTCATGGTAATTATTATAGGAATGGCAAATCAGATAAGCATTGGTGAAACAAAAAAGCAAGCAAAGCCAAAGAAGAATCCGCAAATCAAGCAAGCTGTGCCAGTGAAATTAGGTATTGATCGGATTGATGCTTATTCACAGATTTTTGCAGGAAAACGAGTTGGTTTAATTACGAACTCTACAGGAATGAATAGCTCTTTTGAGAGTTCAGTGGATGTGCTGTATAAAAAAACGAATTTAGTCGCTTTATTTTCTCCAGAACATGGCATCCGTGGTGCCGCCAAAGCCGGAGACTCTGTGAATACCAGTGTTGATGAAAAGACAGGGCTGCCCATTTATAGTTTATATGGTGCAACGAAAAAACCTACGGCCGAAATGTTGGCTAATATTGATGTATTGGTTTTTGATATACAGGATGTAGGCGCTCGTTCCTATACCTATATTTATACGATGGCTTATGCGATGCAGGCTTGCAAGGAAATGGGGAAAACGATGGTGATCCTGGATAGACCCAATCCGATTGGTGGAACTATGGTTGAAGGGAATCTTATCAAGCCCGGATTTGAATCCTTTATTGGAATGTATCCGATCCCAACAAGGCATGGCATGACGGTAGGAGAGCTGGCTAGACTATTTAATGCGGAGTTTGGTATTGGTTGTGACTTGGTGGTTATTGAAATGACAGGCTGGCAAAGAACCATGGATTTTGAAGAAACCCGTTTGCCTTGGGTGATGACATCACCTAATATCCCTACTCCTGATACAGCCCTTGTCTATCCTGGGATGGGTATTTTTGGTGGTACTAATATTTCTGAAGGTGTGGGAACAACAAGACCTTTTGAGTTCGTTGGCGCACCGTGGCTTGATGCATCTGAGCTGGCAGAAAAAATGACAGCGTTACAGTTGCCTGGAGTGATCTTTCGTCCGGCTTACTTTACTCCAAGCTTTGGATTATATCAAAATGAGGCATGTGCAGGCGTGCAGTTGCATGTGATTGATAAAAGGACATTCCTGCCTGTAAAAACAGGTATTAGCTTGCTATATACGATACAAGAAATGAGTGGTGATAAATTTTCCTTTATGCGTAATGGAAAAAATGAAAGCTCTATTGATTTGATTACGGGTGACGACAGTGTTAGAAAAGGTACATATTCTTTAAATGAGTTATATAGCTTATGGGAAAAAGAAATGAATCAGTTTAAGACGATGTCTAAGAAATACTACTTATATTAAGCAAGCAGTCGAGAACATCTGGCAAGAAACTTCTTCACTTTTATATTAGATCCATCTTAATATAACTGGCTGTTCGAAAAATGGTAAAAAATTACAAAAATAATTAAGAAAAGCCTGTTATATTTCGATATATTTAATACAGAAGAAGTAAGGAGGGCGGTTCGAATGATTACTAAGGTATCAAGGGTTTATCCAATTGATTTCCAAAAGCATGACAACCCGCAATCCAGGGACGGAATGAAAAAGAAACAGCAGGAAGAGTTTAAGGACGTGCTGGCGAAAATGTTAGGCAATGCACCAATAAAGCCAGTGGGATTTAAAGGATAGGGATTTAGGACGATTTCTCTCTAGAATCACCTAGTCCCAGCAGGAAAATAAATTTAGTTTGAAGAAATACTATACAAAGTTGTACAATGAGGTCAACAAAATTCAGTTGGGTTTTTAATACCAGCTGATTTTGTTGACCTTATTTGGATGAAGAAATCTTGATATGGATAAGAGGAGCGTGTAAAAGATGTATTTGCGAATATTATACATCGATCGTATCGGAGTTGTTCATGATATTACCGCTATCCTAGCAAAACGTAGAATCAATATCGTATCTATGGAAGTCGAGAAAAATAAAATTTTTTTGGAGTGTCAGAGCGTATCTGGGCAGCAATGCAAGGAATGCATAGCGGAACTATCTTGGATTACTGGCATACAAAGAATCGATGAAATCTCTGCCATGCCATCTAAAGAACGGGCTGAACAGCTTGATGCAATTTTAACATCTGTACATGATGGTATTTTATCTGTTAATTCTGATGGTCTTATTGCACAATACAATCCGGCAGCAGCGCGGATCTTGAATTTACCTATGAAGAAAGCAGTAGGTAAACCCTTAGAGTCTGCCTTGTTTAAAAATCTGCTAATACAGGAAACGCTGCAGACAGGCTGTCAGTACCATAATCGAGAGGTATATATTGATGGGGGTAATAGTTATTGTTTAGTCAGTACAATTCCTCTAAAGAATAACGATAATGAAGTTGTTGGCGTGGTTGCCTTAATTCGAGATACACAAGAAGTTAGAAGCCTAATGAATAATATGACGGCTTCTTTGCCGATGACCTTTGCGGACATTCCCTATGCCAGTGCAGTGATGAGACAAGTGGTCAATCAGGCGCGGCGATATGCTGCCAGTGATTCCACTATTTTAATCCGCGGGGAAACAGGTACGGGTAAAGAGCTATTTGCCAGAGCCTTGCACAGCTCATCAACAAGAGCCTCCGCCGCATTTGTACCAATTAACTGCGCTGCGATCCCTGAGACATTGCTAGAAAGTGAGCTTTTTGGATATGCACGTGGAGCTTTTACAGGCGCAGCCAAGGGCGGCAAACCAGGGATGTTTGAACTAGCCAATGGTGGTACACTGTTTTTGGATGAAGTAGGAGAAGTATCCGCCCATCTTCAAGTGAAACTGCTGCGGGTACTGCAGGAAAAGCGGGTAAGGCGTGTGGGAAGTACGAAAGAAGTGGCTGTTGATGTACGTATTATTGCGGCAACCAACCGTAATTTAGAAGATATGGTTGCGGATAAGATTTTTCGAGAAGATTTATATTATCGTTTAAATGTAATCCCTCTTTTAATCCCCCCCCTTAGGGAGCGCTATGAAGACATTGAGCTGTTAGGAGAACTTTTTTTAAGACATTTTGCTGAGAAATTACATAATCCAGTTCAGGGTTTTTCGACTGCTGCATTACAGCGCCTGCAGAATTATAATTGGCCAGGTAATGTGCGGGAGCTAAAAAATATTATTGAGAGATCAGTAAATTTAGTTGATGGAACACTGGTTCAACCAGAACATATCTTTTTAGGAAGGTTGTCTGGCTCCCAGACGGCACCGCCTACGGTGCAATTTGAAAAATATCAAACACTAGAGGAGCGGCTGGCAGAAGTGGAAGTGGTTATCTTAAAAGAAACTCTTCGTCGCTTTCGCTCTTCGAGACGTATGGGAGCAGTATTAGGGTTATCCCATACTGCGGTATTAAAGAAATTGCGAAAATATGACTTTTCGCTCGATTGAACTGGTGATTTATGCAATTTAATTCAATAAAATGGAACCTATTCGTAACAATGGAATCCATTGTGGAAATAAATAGTTCCGAAATAAACAGCTTTTGCTGGATTTTTCGATTGGCCAGCGGGGTTTTAACATGTGACTGCTTATGAAGTGAAACAAGTAAAAAACTGATAGTTGCTAGATAGAACGGATGATGTATCATAAAAAATCCTGATGGCACGATTTTTGCATTACTATAAGATCATAATATTAATAGTGTATTTATATATATTGCTAAAATAGTAAAGCGAAAATGGAGGGAATTATTTATGATTATTGGCGTAGCAAAAGAGATTAAAAACAATGAAAATCGTGTGGGGCTGACGCCGGCAGGTGCGGAGGATCTTTGTAGAGCAGGGCATACTGTATTAATTGAAAAAAATGCAGGTATTGGCAGCGGCTTCTCTGATGAAAGCTATCAGCAAGTTGGGGCTACAATTCTCGCAGATAAAAAAGAATTATTTGATACCTCAGAAATGATTATTAAGGTGAAAGAACCGCTAATGCCAGAGTATGAATTGTTTCATGAAGGTCAAATTTTATTTACGTACTTACATTTAGCTCCCGAGCCTGAGCTGACGAGGGCATTATTAGAGAAAAAAGTAATTGGTATTGCCTATGAAACCATTGTAGGCCGGAATAATTCATTGCCTTTATTATCACCAATGAGTGAAGTTGCTGGGCGTATGGCAGTACAAATTGGTGCGCAGTTCTTAGAAAAGCCTTGGGGCGGCAAAGGTATCCTTCTAGGTGGGGTACCTGGGGTAGAGTCAGGTCAAGTCGTAATTGTTGGTGGTGGCATTGTAGGTACGAATGCAGCTAAAATGGCTGTTGGCATGGGGGCACGTGTTACGATTCTTGATAAATCTACAGAGCGTCTTGCTTACTTAGATGATATTTTTGGTGGCAGAGTAACCACTGTCATGTCAAATAGCTATAATATTGCAAAATGGGTAAAACAAGCGGATCTTTTAGTGGGCGCTGTACTCATACCTGGAGCAAAAGCTCCTAAGTTAGTAAGCGAAGAAATGGTAAAAACCATGGAAGCCGGTTCCGTCATTGTAGATGTGGCGATTGATCAAGGAGGCTCCGTTTCAACGATTGATCGAATTACCACTCATAGCGAACCTACCTATGCCAAGCACGGTGTAATCCATTATTCTGTAGCCAATATGCCAGGAGCGGTGGCTCGTACATCCACCTTGGCCTTAACAAATTCAACATTGCCATATGCGCTGCAGATTGCTAATAAAGGCTGGAAGCAAGCCCTTATTGATGACGTCGGATTGGCAAGAGGACTTAATGTTTATGATGGAAAAATAACATTTAAGGCTGTAGCTGATGATCAGAATTTACCTTATACTCCTGTAGCAACTGTATTAAGCTAAACAAAATTAGTAAATCAACAAAGTTGCAAAAAGCATACTCGTATTTGTGCTAAGAGTATGCTTTTTGCGTATATTATAAAATGAATTATCTGAATATATAGAATAATACGATGATTAAAACCGCCATATCGGTGTATGATAGATTATAATAAGCTCCGCATGGATTGTAAGGAGGTGGTCGTAAAATAACCTACCGTAATCCCAAGTTTAATATAATGAGGGGGAGAATTTGTGAAAAAAAATAATGCATTGCAGGAAGGATTGCATCGGGGATTAGAGGAACGTCATATTCAGTTGATTGCATTAGGCGGAGCGATTGGTGTAGGGCTATTTCTGGGAGCTGGCGCTGCAATAAAAGCTGCCGGTCCATCGTTGATACTTGTATATTTCCTGGCTGGTATTATTATGTTCTATATTATGCGTGCCCTAGGTGAAGTAGCGGTTGCTTATCCCGTTTCCGGTACCTTTAGTGCTCATTCCAATATTTTCTTAGGACCTCTGACTGGCTATATTACAGGATGGACGTACTGGTTTATGTGGGTTGTCACATGCATGGCAGAGATCACGGCAGTTGGGGTATATTTTTCCTTTTGGGTGCCGGAAGTGCCCCAGTGGATTCCCGCCTTGTGTGCTTTAGTTTTAATGGCATCTGTTAATTTAATCAGTGTTCGTGCTTTTGGTGAGTTTGAGTTTTGGTTTGCCTTAATTAAAGTAGTAACGATTTTAGCGATGATTGTGGCTGGCTCGGCCATGATCGCTTTTGGTGTTGCCAATAATGGTGTGGCAATCGGCATTTCCAACCTTTGGTCTAATGGCGGGTTTTTCCCTCAAGGTATAGAAGGTATGATTATGGCAAGTACCATGGTAATGTTCTCCTATTTAGGTATTGAATTGATTGGCGTTACAGCCGGTGAAGCAAAAAACCCTGAAAAATCCTTACCGGCTGCGATTGATAAAGTGTTCTGGCGTATTCTTATCTTTTATGTCGGTTCCTTAACAATCATTATGTCGTTATATCCTTGGAATCAAATTGGTACAATGGGTAGTCCTTTTGTTTTGACTTTCAATAAACTTGGAGTAAGGGCAGCAGCTGGCATTATTAACTTTGTAGTACTGACCGCAGCCTTATCTTCTTGTAATAGTGGGCTGTTTAGTACAGGCAGGATGCTTTATAATTTATCATTACAAGGAAAAGCCCCAACAATGTTTAGTAAATTAAATGACCGCCATGTTCCTATAAAAGGAATTTTGGTTTCGTCAGCTTTCTTATTAATCGGTGTAGTGCTTAATTATCTGGTTCCTGCACAGGTATTTGTGTATGTTACAAGTGTTGCTACTTTTGGCGCTCTTTGGATATGGGGAATTATCTTGTTGATTCAACTGAAATATCGTGATAGTTTGTCACCTGAACAAATTGCACAAATCAAATATCCGATGCCTTTCTCACCTATTTCCAATTGGGTCAGCTTAGCTTTCTTAGCATTCGTTGCCATAGCCATGTTCTTTAATTCAGATACTCGTGTTGCACTATATATTGCACCAATCTGGTTTGGATTGATTACTGCTTCGTATTATGCAGCAGGAATGCATAAAGGTGATGGAGAGAAGAGATCTCTTCAACAGTAGATCATATATGAAAAAAACACCTTTAGCAGGTGTTTTTTTCATTACTAGTAGCTGTGATAAGCTCCTTTTCTTGCAGGGAAATACTGCAAATGAGACGAATAATAAAACGTTGCAGTATTGTGTTTTTAGGAAGGGTTGATTATAAATGATGGAAAAAAACGCTGTAATCTTGCAGCGACGTATAGTTTCATTTTTAGTTCTGCTATTGATGATGATTTTTATTCTGGCAGTGCGCATTGGCTGGCTGCAGTTCATCGACGGTGATCGTATGGCCGCAAAGGTGGCGAACCAAGTGAAAGACAGCCAGATATTACAATCGCCTCGCGGGACGATTTATGATAGAGAAGGACGGGAGTTGGCAGTCAGCAGTTTAACCAAGTCCTTATATGCGGATCCTTCTGAAATTAAAGACCCTGATATTGTAGTATCGCTGCTGGCTCCGTTATTAGAAATGCAGCCTGGAGATATTAAGGAACGATTGTCTGCAGGAGGACGTTTTATTTGGATCAAGCGCATGATCGAGCCTGAAGTGACAAAGAAAATAGAAGCTGTGATTAAAGAATCCAATCTTAGAGGTCTGGGCTTTTTAGAAGAAAGTAAACGGTATTATCCCAATGATAATTTAGCTGCTCATGTTCTGGGATTTGTGGGTACGGATGACGTGGGTTTAGACGGCATGGAAATGGCATTGGATAAAGTCATTAAAGGAACCTCTGTGGAACGTTTTGTTGATACCGATAGCAAGGGGATCCCCATTTTTAAGTCTATTTTTACTTTTGCTCCACCCAAGCAGGGGAAAAATGTATACCTTACCTTAGATAGTGCAATTCAATTTATTGTTGAACAGAGCT
>JBEQCC010000076.1:0-8466 GCA_041639455.1 Pelosinus sp.
CCATCGTAGGAATCGGAAAAACCACCATACGCACCAACCACTTTAACATTGAGCTTATTATAAGCAATGAGGCTGCGAATAGGGTCCGTGGCTCTCACTGCCATTAAAAAGGCAAAGGTGTTGATAAAGGGTATTTTATTTGCCAAGGCAAAGCCTGCAGCCATCGCTGCCATATTACCTTCGGCAATTCCCACGTTGAAAAACCGTTCAGGAAAGGCTTGACCAAACAAGGCTGAACGGGTAGAACCGGATACATCCGCATCTAAAGTTACCACTTGAGAATTAATTTCTCCCAATTCTACTAAGGCTTCGCCGTACGCTTCTCTCATTGCTTTCATTATATACTACCTCCCAATTCTGCAATAGCGGTTTTATATTCTTGCTTGCCAATGGCCTTGCCATGCCATGTATTTTTGCCTTCCATAAAAGAAACTCCTTAATTTAGCCGCTGAGGCTAGGCCAACACCAACGGAAAGACCTAATCCTAGAGAACCGATTGATAAGTCTACCCCGGGAATGCATTTCATATCAGGATGCCCCTGCAGCATGCAACCCAGCTGACGCAAATTGCCAAGTTCTTCTGCGGGGAAATAACCTTTACAGGCTAGTGTCGTATATACCACTGGTGCACAATGTCCTTTAGAAGCAATGAATCGATCTCTATCGGGACAACCTGGTGTAGCGCAATCCACCCGCATATGATTAAAATAATACGCATTTTATTGGTAATTTTTTTAAAATTACTGACTTCTTCCGCAGTTAATGCCATCTGAATACTTCCTTAAATGTATGTGAATTTATTCTTCGTTAGAAATCAATAGCGTACTATCAATCACCAACCTTTATTAGCACCTTCATTACTTTTGCCATATTTCCATCAATGTACTGGTATGCCTCATTGTAGTCCTTAATATCAAAATAAGTGGATCTCAGCGAATCTACTTTCATATCTCCCCTAGCAATAAAGCGAATGGTATCCTCATAATCTTCCGCCAGATAATTCATGACACCCACTAAATTAATTTCCCGCCGCTGTACCAGCCCCAATTCTACCGGCACTTTGTCATAATAATTTCCTGTTAATACAATGTTGGTTCCACGACGAGCAGCTTGCACCATTTGTTCCACCAGTACAGGAGCACCAGCGCAATCTAGAATCACATCCGCACCGTCGGAACCAAAATGTTCTGCAATAATGTCGGCTAAATTTCGGTTCCTGGAATTAAAACAGATGTCAACTCCACACTTTTTAGCAAGTTCCAGACGTTCTTGACTAATATCAACAATGACTACTTTTTCTGCTCCTAAAGCTTTTGCTGCCTGAGCAACAAGGTTCCCCACAGGACCCGCCCCTACAACCAGCGTTTTATTACCAACAGGTGCCGCACCTAGTTTAACGGAATGAACCGCAACCGCCGCCGGTTCTACCATGGCCCCCTGATCCAGAGTCATTCCTTGAGGAAGCTTATGAACTAAGGATGCTTTAATTAGAAAATACTCAGAGGCCATCCCGGTAGTACTGCCAAGTACACCAATCACTTTATAATCTAAGCAAAGATTATATCTGCCTTTTCGGCACATAATACACTTTTTGCAAAAAAGCTGCGGACGAATCGTAACTTTTTCACCAATCACCAATCCTGAAACCTCAGAGCCTGCCTTGGCAATAATTCCGGAACCTTCATGGCCTTGTACAACCGGCAATGTAGCATATTTATGTTTGCCGTGATACACATGAATATCTGAACCGCAAATCCCTATCCGGCTTACTTTTATTAATACTTCATCCTTGCTCGGCTCTGGAATAGGCACCTCTCGGAATACTATGGTTTTTGGTTTTTCCAAAACAGCTTGTAGCATGTCTGAATCCTCCTTAAATTAGTATCATTAAGCCTACTTTTCTTACACTCGTTGGCTTGGTGGTACTAGTTGCACCATTCGTTTTCGTTATCACAGCTCTGTCTCCCTTAATCATTTTCTATATATCACTCTTACAAATTCCACACTATTCTATACTCAATCTAAGAAATTTCTTATCACCTCAACGTACCGCTGACCAATTTTAACCCCGCCAGCCAGCCATTTTTGCAGCAATGATAATTGCCTGCTCTGTTGCATCTGTTTTTGCTATCCCTTTGCCCGCAATGTCAAAAGCTGTCCCATGCTCCGGTGTAGTAATAGGGTAAGGCAGTCCGGCAGCAACAGTGACCCCGATATCAAAACCGATCAATTTCGTAGCAATTTGTCCTTGATCGTGGTACATCGTAAGAACAGCATCATAATCTCCCTTAAATGCAGCGATAAAGATGGTATCTGCGGAGAAAGGTCCTAATGCCTCAATACCCTCAGCACGCGCTGCGGTGATAGCTGGCTGAATAATAGTCACCTCTTCGCTGCCGCATAATCTCACAAGCTGCTTGGGTTAACTTTTTCGTTGGCCTTTGAAAACGTTGAGCATAATTAGCCATAAAACAATTTAGTAATTTCAATATATCTTCTGGTCGATGACGTAAAGGAGGGATTTCCAAGTTTAAAACATTCAAACGATAAAATAAATCAGGCCGAAAGCCACAATCTTGCATTGCTTTCTTTAAATTCCGATTCGTTGCCGCCATTACCCTAACATCAACAGGTATTACCCTATCGTCTCCAATTCTCATAACTTCACGTTCTTGAAGCACGCGCAGCAGCCGAGCCTGAATATTAGGAGATATCTCACCAACCTCATCCAAAAAAATAGTACCTTGATGGGCCTGCTCAAATAAACCCATCTTTCCTGTTCGAGACGCTCCCGTAAATGCACCATCCACATAACCAAAAAGCTCGCTTTCTAACAAATTTTCTGGAAGGGCCGCACAATTCACAGCAACAAATGGTCCATATTGCCTTTTACTCGCATTATGTATGCTTTGGGCAAATACTTCTTTCCCGACGCCTGTATCTCCCAGAATGAGTACATTTGAGTCAACTCCGCTAAACTCTTGAGCAAGATTAATCGTTTTTGTCATCAGAGAATTATCCGTAATAATATCTGAATACGTCCATGAAAATACGGATAATACAAGACCCCACTCTAGTTTATTGATGCCAAAATCTTTCATCATCAATGGTGCCGCAACCGAGATTGCCACACGATCAAGATATGTAATTAAATATACTAAACATACTATAAAAAGGACAATATATCTTACTTTCGTTGGTTTTTCTGACATTTTTAAATCTCCTCCTACCATAGTAGCTCCATTCGCTCTCCTTGCAAACCTGCCAACACAAACATTACTGTAAGCTCTTATTGGAACTAGTTACGTATGCTATCAACAATGAATCCCTCCTTATCGACCTCAATTAGTTTCTGTCCCGCTCATAAATTCGCATCATTTCACACTGTCAAAGTTCACTCCTTATAAAATTTTTTCAATCCCCTTAACGTCTCAAAAAAGATTAATTGCAATTCTTATGCCAGAATTGCAATTAATCTTTCATTTGCTCCGAGTCTGACTCATGAACATAAGCACTGTGTAGTAAAAATATTTTATATTTTTTGAAAATTTACTATAAGGCTTCATTCATTTGTTTTTTTTATCACTCATTTTTCTGTTTGTCTCATTTCATTTCATTTTATTGCATTTCATTCCATACTAATTAAGATTTGCACAGCTATTGCAGCGACTACGTTCTACTCATAGAAAAGACAAGGAGTACCATCATCGATACTCCTTGTCCTTTTCATTCCTTCACAATCTATCTGCCAACTAAAAGTATTTTCATTTCCGTAAAAAATTCAATAGCTACACCAGCCATCACCTTGTATCCAGCTTCATTTGGATGTATACCATCCGAATGTAACCCTTCTTCTATTTTGCCACTGCCCTCATCTACCATTGCCCCATAAAAATTAATGATCGCAATATCATTCTCAGCAGCATATTGACATATTTGCTCTCGATACTGCCCAAGCAGGCTTTCTGCATCCACATCGTTACAAGGAATGGGCAGACCAAAGATTGGAGTTATCGTATTATCCACCGCCAGTTCTGCCATGGTTTGAAGATTGTTTATCACTTCATCAACAGCTATCCCAGCATAGGCATCGTTCGTACCGCCCATAATGATAACATGAGACAGCTTTTGACATAAAACATCCTTATAAAAGCGCTCCAGCATGCCATCGGTAGTATCACCATTGATTCCTTTATTCATATACTCTATGTTTAGCTGCTTTGCCGCCAGGTTAAACCAGGAACTTTTCGATGTGTAGGGGAAACCATACGTTATGGAGTCACCGATAGCAACTATTTTACTTTCTATATGTTCCATGTGATTTCATCCCATCCAATCTATATTCGTTCATACTACTATATTTAACGAAGCCAGATAATGTTCCTCTTTATCTGGCTAAGTAATTTACTATTTATCATAACTCTGCATAGTCTCTTAAAAATCTTTACAACAGTGTTGGCACAATACGATAAATACTATCATGAATTATATCATTCTTACAGCAAGCCTATCTGCTATTTATTTTAGAAGAAAAAAGGCTTTCGATATATGCCTATGACTGACTCTGAGCCTATTCCCAGTAATTTTCTATTTTATTTTCGATACACCATCCTGCAAACACCAAGCCTGATATAATAGCTTAACTCCCTGATCAATTTCATTGCTGCTCATACTGCCAAATCCAAGCATGACTTGAGAGTTGGCAGCACTATTACGCAGATACGTGCCCGAGAGGGGGAACAGTCTCACCCCTTTTTCCTGAGCACGATGAATCAGTTCCTCTTCACTAAGTGAATTGCCAATCAGCTCTAAAATAACATGAAGTCCCGCCCCCTGCCCAATGATACGAGCCTGAGAGGCAAAATACTGCTGGATCGATTGAATGATTGCATCATACTTCTTTTTATATACATTTCGGATTTTGCGCAAGTGGCGTTCCCAATGTCCTTGTTCCATAAACTTATGGAGTGTTCTCTGGTCTAATAAAGAAACATTCGCAGCATAATCCCTAAACAGCTCACGATAAACATCAAGTAATCGATAAGGCAATACCATATAACTGACCCGAAGAGCAGGCGATAATACCTTAGAAAACGTACCTACATAAACGATATTTCCTTGTGGATGCAATCCCTGCAGGGCAGGAATGGGTTTGCCCAGGTATCGCAGTTCACTGTCATAATCGTCCTCAATAATAACGCCTCCGACAGATTCTGCCCAATCAATTAATCGTAGTCTATTTGCTACAGGCATAACATGCCCTAAAGGAAACTGATGAGAAGGTGTGACATACACAATAGTACTGTGGGTCTTTTGCAGATTCCCTATATCAAGACCGTCAAAATTGACTGGTATTGGGATAAGAGAAAAGGAATGATTCCGAAAAACAGCTTTGGGAATAAAGTGCCCGGGATCTTCCATGGCAAAAGTAGAATGATTTTTGCTCAATATGGGTGCCAGAATCGAAAGACTATCTTGAAGCCCCGAGCAAACGAGAATTTGCTCGGGATTACAAAAAATCCCCCGAGATCGAGACAAATATCGCTGTATCTCACAGCGCAATGCCAAATCCCCCTGCTGATTGCTATAAAAAGCAAGCTGCCTCGACTCTTCCTTTAAACACTCCATATACAATTTGCGCCATAGGTTGACAGGGAAAGACTCTGGTGAAAGACACGCAGGATGAAAATCAAAAGAATATGTTTTTTCATCTTTAGAGACTTCTCGCACTGATGCGCCGATATTGCCCAGAGAGGCTGGAAAGACGTCTGGCTCTATATAGGAAACATAGTATCCACTTCTAGGCTTGCTGTGTATATACCCTTCAGCACATAACTGCTGATAGGCATATTCTACCGTATTACGGCTTACAGATAATTCACTAGATAAATTCTTAACCGATAGAAGCTTCACACCGGGGAGCAATTCTCCTGATAAGATTAGCTTTTTTATATGACTGTAGATTTTTTTGTGCAACGGCTGGCGGTCCTTATTCTCCAGTATAAACACGACTTCTCACCCTAATTCCTTTATTTTCACATGTCATAACTATCGCCATTATATCCAGGGTGATCTAGAGTGTCAAGATGCTGGAGATTCTTCACCAGAAAGAACTGACCCCATATTTTATTTAAAAATTACCCCTGTAATTGGGTGTAGTTTTATTTTATACTATGAATATCGAATAATATCATACTGATTTAACCAGATGGCATTCACAACGTATGGTTATGCATTATGATATGACCGCGAAGGTATAATAATGATGTCAGCCAGCGGATAACCTTAACCACTGACAAACTTCTTAACTTTAAACAGAAAGGATGTATTTTATGCTTAACGAAAAATTATTGGACATACTTTCTCATCCCGCAGATGGAGCAATCTCAATTGTTACCAGTGGCAGCGATGGTCCTCATGTAGTGAATACCTGGAATAGCTATATAACAGTTACACCGGATGATAAACTATTAATTCCCGCTTCCGGTTTTGTTAAAACAGAGAGAAACCTTAGCGCTCATAACGATGCGACTCTTTCTATCGCCAGCAGGGAAATCGAAGGCTACAGAGGAAAAGGAACCGGTTTCATTGTGAAAGGAACCACCCGTTTTATAAAAGCCGGTGAGGATTTCGAGTCCATGAAAGAAAAATTTTCATGGATTCGTGCAGTATTAGAAATCACAGTAACTTCTGCAAAACAAATGCTTTAAAATCTCAAGCCACCGACATCATAAAAAGGTGCTTACCATCATCAACTAAATGTAATACTGCGTTCATTTAAGAATCATCCTGCTATAGATTAGGTCTTAGTCAGCAATTGACTAAGGCCTAATCTTATGCTCGCTATTGAATACTGCCTTTCCACTCACATTTTTAATTCCACACCACTTTTTTTCTCGCGAATTAACACTTTTACTAGATTTACAAACTGTGCGCCAGCTTCTACCGGCGGTACACCTTTGCGGTGAACAGAAAACACGGGAAAAAAAACACGGGGACAGGGAATATGTTTCATCGTTGAAACAGCATCCCTGTCCCCGTGTTTTCCCAATTCCTGAAGCTACAAAATAAGAGCAGTTAAAGGCAATAAGGATGCACATGCCAATTATCAGCAGTGGTCTTCGTCCAAATGCATCTGCTGCTGTACCGCTAATAGAACGAACAATTAGAGCAGATATCGATATCACGGCAAAAGGCAGACTAGCTTCCAAATCATTTCCGCCAATTTGTTTAATATATAACGAAAAGGCTGGAATTAGCATTAAAATGCCTTGATAAATAAAGAAGTTTCCAAATAGGAGCAGCAAAAAACTTCTCGACCATAGCGTTGTAGTACTATGACTTTCGACTTTTTTTATTTCCATAGTACGCCTCCATAACAATTGTGTTTTTCCTTGGTGAAGCCTTTGGATTCACAGTGTATTTTTATTTTTCATATTGTTGTGCATTTTGAAAAATAGTCTTTAGCAGCATTGTTAATTCTTTCTGCTTCTCCTCTGATAGATTATTTAAAACGGCATTTCTATGATGCCCTACGATTTCTTTCCAGAGAAAGCATTGGTTGACTGCTTCCTGACTTAACGTAACCTTTTTTTCCCTTTTATCAGCGCCTGGTATCCTCATGATCAGTCCTTTTTGCTCTAATCTGACTAAACTTTTAGATACTGCAGGCGGTTCAATATTTAAATAGCTTGCTAACGCTCCCTGGGTCATTGATCCCTTTTCCTTTAGCGTTGTAATAATCGACCATTCAGAGCCATAGATCCCATGAGGCTCTAATTTTTTATTTAAACCCTTGGCAATAATACGAACCGTTTGAAAGAGTTGATGTAATAGTAATTCAGAGTTTTCCATCTGTTTCACTCTCCTTAACATAAAATAGTTAACCAGTTAACTATTTTTCAATTAAAAAAAACCACCTACCCTGAAGATAGACGGTTCTTTTATTTATTGGATATCTGCACTTTGACTTTTTTGCCGCAATTGGGGCATTTTCCTCTGCCTTGAGGACTAAGAATAACGCTGCATCCGCATTGGGTATGAACCAACAAGTTCAACACCTCCTTATTTGCCAGATTACTAAATAGCATCTGCTATTGGATTTATTATACTACACAATCATCAATAATGTTGTTAGTATCTTGTTAATTTTATAAACGACAAACAGAGCAATATAGACATGGATGCCAGCGGTAGTAAGTTTCTCGGCCGCTTCTATACCGATCTGCCACTTTACATTTTGAAATAAACATGTGACAAAATTGTGGCGGAAATAATTTAATAAATCACTTGTGCTTGTATAATCCTGCAAATTATTGTTGCAGAAAAATAAGAATGCTCTAGGGCGTGTCTGAAAACTATCAAAACGGCCACTGACGGCGCTTTTTGCGCCATACTTCGTTAAAACTTTTTGAAATAAGAACCATTATTCCTGCGAAGTTTTGCCTCGTCTGGCACAAAAATTAC